>DASXNK010000197.1 GCA_036495095.1 Candidatus Dormiibacterota bacterium
AATGTCGTGGAGCGCGAGGGGATCTCGGTGTGGCACCCGTCGCGGTTCATCCTGGTGGGGACGATGAACCCGGAGGAGGGCGAGCTGCGGCCGCAGCTGCTCGACCGCTTCGGGCTCTGCGTCGACGTCCGCGGCCTGCGCACCGCGGAGGAGCGGGTCACCATCCTCGAGCTCGACCAGCGGATCCAGCGCGGCGAGAGCTGGGAGGAGACCGGCGAGGCCGAGCGCCGCCAGGCCGAGGTGATCGCCCGCGCCGAGGAGCTGCTCCCCCTCGTCGACGTGTCCCCGGCGATGCGCCAGTTCATCTCGCTGATCTGCCTCGACGCCGGCGCCCTCGGCCACCGCGCCGACATCGTGGTCAGCCGCACCGCGCGCACCCTCTGCGCCGCCCGCGAGGCCACCGCGGTGGTCGCCGGCGAGGTCGGCGAGGTCGAGCGGCTGCGTCCCGCCGACGCCCTCCAGGTGACCCCGCAGGACGTGATCCGCGCCGCCGAGCTGGCCCTGGCCCACCGCCGGCGCGAGACCACCTCGCCCTCCGAGCAGAGCGGCGAGGGCATCGCCGACAGCGCCCGCGAGCGCCTCCGGCAGATGGAGTCCCAGGCCCAGGCCACCGGCGCCGAGGTCAGCTCCGAGCAGGTCGAGTCCAGCCCGGCGGGCAGCGGCGGCGACCGCGGCGAGGGCAGCGCGATGCAGTCCCCGGAGCGCGCCGAGGCCGAGGAGCCGGCATCCGGCGAGGCCGAGACCACCTTCGGCGGCGACACCTTCCAGGTCCGCCGCCTGCAGCTGCCCCGCGACCGGCGCACCCGCCGCACCGCCGGCAAGCGCAACCTCACCCGCAGCGGCGACAAGCGCGGCCGCTACGTCCGCAGCACCCAGGTCGAGCGCACCACCGACCTCGCCTTCGACGCCACCCTGCGCGCCGCCGCCCCCTACCAAACGAGCCGCCGCGACGAGGACCCGCCCCCGGGCGCGCCGGCGCTGCTGCTCGAGCGCCACGATCTCCGCCAGAAGGTGCGCCAGCGCAAGACCGGCACGCTGATCGTCTTCGTGGTCGACGCCAGCGCCTCGATGGACGCCGAGCAGCGGATGCAGGCGACCAAGGGCGCGGTGCTCTCGCTGCTCCGCGACGCCTACGTGCGCCGCGACAAGGTGGCGCTGGTGGTCTTCAGCGGCCGCACGGCACGGGTGGTGCTGCGCCCCACCTCGAGCGTCGACCTCGCCGAGGACCGCCTTCAGCGGCTCACCGTCGGCGGCACCACCCCGCTCACCCACGGCCTGGTCGCCGGGCTCAAGCTGATCCGCACCGAGCGGCTCCGCGACCCCACCGTCTACCCGCTGATGGTGCTGATCAGCGACGGCCGGGGGAACATCTCCCTCTTCGGCGAGGAGCCGATCGTCGAGGCGCAGCGGATCGCGGCCCAGATCAAGACCGAGAACGTCCGCTCGCTGGTGATCGACTCCGCCCGCGATTACACCCAGCACTCCCAGCTGCCGCGGATCGGCGGCCGCGGCGCCCAGCCGCTCTTCGGCGGCTACGCGTTCAACGCCTGCCTCGACCTCTCCGGGCGGCTGGGGGGCAAGTACTTCGGCCTCTACGACCTCTCCCAGGGCGCGATCCTGCAGTCGGTGCAGCAGGAGCTGCGCGCCGGATGAGCGGGCCCGCTCTGCGAGAATCCACCCCATGAAGCTCAACGCCGGCCCGGCACGCACGATCTTCCCCTTCACCGCGCTGGTCGGCCAGGAGTCGATGAAGCAGTCGCTGGTGCTGAACGCGATCAACCCGGCGATCGGCGGGGTGCTGATCCGGGGCGAGAAGGGCACCGCGAAGTCGACGGCGGTGCGGGCGCTGGCCCGGCTC
>DASXNK010000198.1 GCA_036495095.1 Candidatus Dormiibacterota bacterium
CGCCGAGCGCCGTCGTCCGGCCCACCGCGCCCAGGTGGAGCGACTCTAGGCGGTGACGACCCGCTCGCCCTTCAACCAATGCGGGATGGCGCCGACCAGGGTCTCGGGCCGGGTCTGGGCCTTGACCATGTACTCGAGGGCGCCGAGGGCCATGGCGCGCTCGACCCGGCGGGGCTCGCGGAAGTTGGAGAGGACCACCGCGGGGACGGCGCCGAGGGTGGCGTCCTCGCGGAGCGCCTGGAGGAAGGAGATTCCGTTCATCCGCGGCATCATCACGTCGAGGAGGATGAGGTCGGGGCGCTGGCGGCGGGCGGCGTCGAGGCCCTCCACGCCGTCGGCGGCGTGGCGCACGGTGTAGCCGCGGCTCTCCAGGAGCATCCGGTAGAGCTTGGCGACGTTGACGTCGTCCTCCACCAGCAGCAGGTTGACGGCGGTGTCGGTGCCGGGCGCCGCGGCCACCGCGGCGGCGGGGGTCGCGGGGGTGGCGGGGGTGGCCGGGCTGCCCCACGTCCAGGCTGCGGAGCTGGCCGCCAGGGGCTCGGTCTCGGTCCAGGCGGCGACCCCGCCGAGACCCGCGAGGCGCTCCTCGATCGAGACCGGCGGAATCTGGGCGGCGGCCTCGAGGGTCCAGGCGGCGACGCCGGTGGCGGCGGGCTCGGGCTGGCTCGCGGCGGCCGCGGCACGCAGCGCCGCGGCGGTCTCCACCGGTGTGACCGGGGGGGCGTACAGGTCGGGTGCCGAGGAGGCCCGAGCGGCGGCGGGCTCCGGGGCGGGCGGCGTGTACAGCGCCGGCTGCGGCGCCGAGACCGTGGCCGGAGCCGAGTACAGCTCCTGCCGGGGAGCGGGGGCCTCGACCGGCGCGGCGGCGGTGAAGGCCGGCTGGGCGGCGACGGAGACGGCCTCGAGCACCCGCTCGGCGGGACGGAGGGCGTCGACGGCGAGGGCGGCGGCGGCATGGGTGGCCGCGCTGCCCGCGGCCTCCTCGGCGGCGGCCAGCCGGTGGCGCAGGATCGCGGCGCGCCGCGCCCAGAGCCAGATGATCACCGCCTCGGCGAGCACCACCAGGGCGAGGCCGACGACGACCTCGTTGTGATGGTCGCCGAGGAAGCGGTCAAGTCCGTCGACGTACGTGTGCATCTCCACCTCGCTCACGCCGGCGAGGATCCGCCCGGCTCAGCCGAGACTAGCACCGACCCCCGGCATCCCCGGGGGCCGTCCGACGGACTGTCGAGCCGCCGTCACAGAGGCGTTGCCCGTGACCTCAGGCCGCCTTGCCGCAGTTCTTGGCGTGCTTGACGATCCGCTCGCGCTTGGGCTCGCCGGGCTTGCGGGTGTGGCGGAACGCGATCTCGACGCTGATCTCGTTCTGGCGCATCAGGTTGTTGCAGATGGGGCAGCGAACCTTGGTGAGGATGTCCTTCTGGGATGTGACTCCCTTGGACTCCTTGATCGTGTTGGCCATGACGGCGGCTCCTGTGGCCTCTCGTGAGGCGGCTGGCGACGGACGCGGCGCCACCGCCGCTGCCCGGGCCATTGTAGGGCGCGCCCGCCGGTGCGGAGCCGCGGGCGCAGAGCCGTCACCGCTCCCGTCCGCCCGGGTACCATCCCGCGCTCGTGAGAACCACCACCCTCCCCCGGCGCCTGCTGACCCTGGCGGGCGCGTCCGCGCTGGTCCTGCTGAGCGGCTGCGGTGCCACCGACGCCACCACCTCGCCGACCGCCGACGCCGGCGGGGCGGCGGGCGCCTCCACCACCACCACCGCCACCGCGTCGGGCAACTGCGCCAAGGTGCAGCCCCGCACCGACGACTTCCACCAGGCGGTGACGCTGACCACCACCACCGGCGACGGGCTCAAGTACGGCGACATCACCCCCGGCACCGGCGCCGAGGCGGCCGCCGGCAAGAACGTCACCATGAACTACAGCGGCTGGACCCAGGACGGGAAGCTCTTCGACAGCTCCCGCGGCTCCGGCCGGACCCCGTTCGAGGTCGACAACCTCGGGCAGGCGTCGGTGATCAAGGGCTGGAACGAGGGGATCGTGGGGATGAAGCTGGGCGGCGTCCGCCGGCTGGTCATCCCCCCGGCGCTCGGCTACGGCGCCCAGGGCTACCCGCCGGTCATCCCCGCCAACGCCACTCTGACCTTCGATGTCGAGCTCGTCTGCATCCTGAGCTGATCAGCCCCGGGCGGCGCGCACGTAGCGGGCGGCGAGGCGCGGGCGGGTGATCGCCAGCCGGGCGATGTGCCGGGGGCGGAAGTCGGTGCGCAGCGAGGCGGTGACGAACCACGAGGGGGTGTCGCCGATGGCGCTGATCGCCGCGTCCCAGCGGGCGTCGACGAAGCCGGTCAGCGCCCGGTTCACGCGGTAGGCGACCGCGAAGTCGCGGCGGTGGCGGGCATGCCAGCGCTGCTCGAAGCGGTGCAGCGGGGCCGAGTCAGCGCTGCGCACCGCCTCGCCGAGCGCCCTGCCCGCGGCCTCGCCGGCGCCGATCGCGTAGCGGATGCCCTCGCCCACCAGGCTGGAGGCGTGGGAGGCGGCGTCGCCGACGCAGACCACCCCGTCGCGGACCATGGGGACGCGCAGCGGAGCCACCGGGATCAGGCCGGCGTGCTGCTCGAGCGGCTGGGCGCCGCGGAGGGTCTCGGCCAGCTCGGGGAGGGCGAGCAACGCGTCGAGCAGGCGCCGCGGGTCGGCGTCGCTGTCGGGGCGCATCACCCCCACCCCGACCCGGATTCGCCCCGGCCGGTAGGGGAAGAGCCAGGCGTAGCCGTTGGGCGCGAGGCGCTCGCCGACGATCAGCCAGCAGGTGCCCGCGGGGGCATGGGGCGCGGCCATGTCGATCTCGGCCCCGACCGCCCGCCGCTCGTAGGCGGGGTGCATCCCCACCGCGGCGGTGAGCACCGCGGCGGTGCCGGTGGCGTCGACGGCGTGGCGGGCGCGCAGCTCGCGGGCGCCGCCGCTGCCCCGGGCCTCGACCACCACCCCGCCGGTCTCGGTGCGGACCCCGGTCACGGTGGTGCGCAGCCGCAGCTCGACCCCCGCGGCGGCGGCCCGCTCGGCGAGCCGCTGGTAGAGGGCGCGCACGTCGAGCACGCACACCACCGGCCGCTCGAAGCCGACCACCGCCTCGGTGGTGGGACCGAGGAAGCGCACCTCGGTGACCGGGTTGTAGAGGCCGGCGTCGACCCCGAGCGCCTCGAGGTCGGCGATGAAGCTGCCGCCGCTGGTGCGGGTGGGGATGCCGAAGGCGCTCTCGCGCTCCACCAGGAGCACCCGCGCCCCCGCCTCGGCGGCGGTGCGGGCCGCGCTCAGCCCGGCCGGGCCACCGCCGGCGACCACCACGTCGTGCATCGGCTGATCATGCCCGCTCACGCCTCCGCCACCGCGTCGGCGACGAGGCGGGCGACGGCGAGGCTGGCGGTGGCGCCCGGCGAGGGGGCGTTGGCCACCGCCACCACCGGGCCGCGACGGGCGAGGACGAAGTCGTCGGCGAGCCGGCCGCGGCCGTCCACCGCCTGGGCCCGCACTCCGGAGGGTCCGGGGACGAGGTCGGCCGCGCTCACCCCGGGGAGCAGCCGGCGCAGCGCCCGGGCGAGCAGGTGGCGGCTGCGGTCGAGCATCAGCCCGGAGGCGCCGGCGCGCCAGTGGCGGGCGCACAGCCGCCACACCGCGGGGTCGGAGGCGAGGGCCCGGAGGTCGCCGCCGTCGACCGCGCCCCTGCGGTAGCCGCGCCGCGACAGCGCCAGCACCGCGCTCGGGCCCAGCCAGACCGCGCCGTCGGCGCGCCGGGTTGCGTGGACACCGAGGAACGGCAGGGCGGGGTCGGGCACCGGATAGATCAGGCCGCGCACCAGCCGGTCCCGCCCCGGTCGAAGCAGCCAGTAGTCGCCGCGGAAGGGCACCACCCGCACCCCGCCGTCCACCCCGGAGGCGCGCCCGATCCGGTCCGACCACAGCCCGGCGCAGAGCACCGCGGCGCCGGCCTCGAGGTCGCCCGCGGTGGTGCGCACCCGCACCCCGCCGGCGCGGGGCTCCACCCCGAGGGCCCGCACCCCGGTGCGCACCTCGCCTCCCGCCGCGGTCACCGCCGCGGCGAGGGCGCGGGTGACCGCGGCGAAGTCGACCACCCCGACCCGCGGCACCACCAGGGCGCGGAGGCCGGCGGCGTGGGGCTCCAGCTCGGCGATCTCCCCGGGGCCGGCGACGCGCAGGCCGGCGACTCCGTTGGCGGAGCCCCGGCGGTGGATCTCCTCGAGCCGGGGCAGCTCGTCGGGGCGGGAGGCGACGATCAGCTTGGTCCGCTCGACCAGGGGCACCCCGAGCTCGGCGCAGAGCTCGCGGAGCGCCCGCGCCCCCTCGACGCAGCAGCGGGCCCGGAGCGAGCCGGGGAGGTAGTGGACCCCGGAGTGGACCACCCCGCTGTTGTGACCGCTCTGGTGGGCGGCCACCTCCGGCTCCCGCTCGAGCACGGTGACCGGACCGGCGCCCCGGCCCAGCAGCTCGCGGGCCGTCGCCAGGCCGACGATGCCGCCGCCGACGACGGCGACGGCTCGGGGACTAGCCGCGGAAGACCGAGCCCAGCGCCTTGTAGACGCCGACGGAGACGGTGACCACGGCTCCCAGCAGGATGACCGGCAGGACGATCACGAAGAAGATGTTCGGGGCGGTACTGGCGAGCATCGGAGCCTCGGTGGCGAACGAGTTGGCGGGTGGTACCCCGTATCGGATTCGAACCGATGATCTCCGCCTTGAGAGGGCGGTGTCCTGGGCCACTAGACGAACGGGGCGTGGGGTGCGCTGGCCCCCGCGAACGATCGTGGAGGAGCGGCAGAAGTATAAGCCCGCTCCCCGAGGATGCAGGAACTCGGTGCAAGCGGCCACAATGCGCCGCCGTGGGCATCCAGCACTGCGTCATCCCCGCCGCCGGCCTCGGCACCCGTTTCCTGCCGGCGACCAAGGCGCTCCCGAAGGAGCTGCTGCCGGTGCTCGACCGCCCGGTGCTGCAGTGGGGGGTGGAGGAGGCGGTCGCCGCCGGCCTCGACACCATGGTGGTGGTGCTGAGCCGCGGCAAGGAGCTGCTCGCCGCCCACTTCGACAGCGCCCCCGAGCTCGAGCGCACCCTCGAGGCCCGGGGCAAGCGCGCCGGCCTCGAGGCGGTGCGGCGCACCCAGGGGCTGGCGCGGTTCGCCTACGTCTACCAGCCGGAGCCGCTCGGGCTCGGCCACGCCGTGCTCCAGGCCCGCACGGTGGTCGGTGACCGCGCCTTCGCGTGCCTGCTCCCCGACGACCTCTCCTGGGCCGAGCGCCCGATCCTCGCCCAGCTCGTCGACGCCCACCGCGAGGTGGGCACCCCGATGCTGGCGCTGATGCGGGTGCCCCGCGACCGCATCTCGCGGTACGGCAGCGTGGCCATCGCCGAGAGCCGGGGCCGGCTGCACCGGGTCACCGCGATGGTGGAGAAGCCCGCCCCCGACGAGGCGCCCAGCGATCTCGCCATCATGGGCCGGTACGTGCTCACCCCCTCCGTGTTCGAAGCCCTCGCCTCCACCCCGCCGGGAGTGGGCGGCGAGATCCAGCTCACCGACGGCATCGCCGGGGCGCTGGCCGACGGTCCCATCTGGGGGCTGGAGTTCGAGGGTGAGCTGCTCGACGTGGGCACCCCCGAGGGCTGGCTGCAGGCGCTGCTGCGCACCGCGCCCTCCCATCCCACCTTCGGCCCGGCGCTGCACGAGGCGCTCGAGCAGGGCCTCCACGCGCGGGCGCTGCCGTGATCCGCAGGGTGATGCGTCGGGAGTGGGGTGCGGCCGGCTTCATCATCACCGTGGTGGTGGGCGCGATCGCGGTGGCGATCTCGCTGCTGATCAGCAGCTCGCACACCACCGTCCCGCCGCCGCCGGTGCCCTGCCCCACCTACACCCCCTACCCGACGTACACCCCGCTGCCCCCCGGCTACAGGCCGACCCCGACCGCGGTGCCGTCGCCGACGCCGGCGCCGAGCATCAACCCGCTCTACGCGAACTGCCCGACGGCCCCGGTCCCGCCGGCGCCGCCGACGCTGCCGCCGACCCCGACGCCGGCGCCCACGCCCACGCCCAGCCCGCAGGTGGGCCCGGCGACGCCGACCCCGGTGCCGACCCCGGCGCCCTCGGGTGCGGCGACGCCGACGCCCTCGGGCACGGTCATCCCCACCCCGCTTCCGTGAGGTGCGGCCCCCTCAGCGGGGCCGGGAACCGACCGGGGAGCGCCTGTCAGAACGTCCGGTGCAGCAGGACCGTGCCGTTCTCCGGGGTGATCGAGGAGCGGTCGAGCTCCAGGTCGACCAGCGGCGGACGGCCGGGGTCGAGGACCACGGCGATCCGGTCGGCGAGGCGGAGGCCGCCGATGCGCACGCAGTCGCGCAGGAACGTGAAGGCGAGCGGGCGCACCAGGTTCCAGACGTAGCCGCGCTCCATCCGTCCGTACTCGGTGGAGTCGCCGATCAGGCTGCGGTCGCGGAACGACAGCACGCAGACCTCGTCGGTGAGCTGGATCGGCGCCGTCCAGGAGTAGGCGTCGTCCTCGGCCGCGGAGGCGATCATCTGGTCCTTCTCGACGAAGAGGGCGAGCCTCTCCACCAGGCGGCGCATCGGCGGCGCCGGCCCCTCGACGAAGATGGTCACGTCGCGCAGCGGGTCACCCGGCCGCTGGGCCGGGTAGCGGGCGCTGAAGCCCACGTCCTCCACGCCGCTGAAGGGAGCCGGGACCTTGATGAGCAGCTCGTCCATCTGTGGTCAGTGTCCGCCGATGGGGTGGAGCGGAACGGGCTCGGCCCGAACCGCACGGCCGTCTGTGGTGAGGAAACGCCGGGACGGGTCCCCTGCTTGCGATTCGGGAGTCCCCGGCAGCCGGGCGGCGTCGACCTCGGCGCCGCCCTCGCGTGCCGCCGGCGGGATCCAGCGCAGGCCGAGCAGCGCGTAGACCTCCTCCTCGGTCTCGCCGCCGAGGCGCTCGCCGCCGGAGAGACGCAGCGGGTCCGGGGGAGTCCCCCCGCGAAAGACGCCGTACTCGTTGAGGGTGAGACCGGCCCGCAGCGCCAGCCCGCGCAGCCGGATGTTGTGCGCCTGCGAGCCGGTGAAGTACTGCCAGGCGGCGCCGAACTGCTCGGGGGCGACCGCGCGGCAGTCGACCTGGAGGCCGCCGCCGGCGTGCACCGAGCACTTGGTGTCGCCGCGGAGGAGCACCCGCTCGACCGCAGGGAGGGAGGCGAACTCGGCGAGCACCGCCGCGGGCCGCTCGGTGGCCACCAGCAGGTCGAGGTCGCCGACGGTGGGGCGGCCGCGGCGGTACGAGCCCGCCACCTCCACGCGGCCGGCGGCGTCGATGCCGCGGAGCGCCTCGAGCAGGGCGGCGGCGAGGGGCGCCACCGCCTCGCGCGGCCGGCGCCCGCGCCCCGCCTCCACGCGGCGCCGCTCGAGCGAGCGGAGGATGTTCTCGACCGTCCTCGCGCCCATCCGCGGCAGCCCGGCGAGCGCGCCCGACCGGGCCGCCGCCTCGAGGGCGTCGAGGCTCTCGATCGCCGCCTGCCTCCACAGCATGTGGGCGGTGCGCGGGCCGACGCCGTCGAGGGTGCAGATCTCCAGCAGGGTGGCCGGGACCTCGGCCTCGAGCCGCTCCAGGTAGCCGAGCCGCCCGGTGGCGACCAGCTCCTCGACCTTCCCGGCGATCGCCGGGCCGAACCCGGAGACGCCGCGGAGCTCGCCGGCGGCGGCGAGGTCGGCCAGCTCGGACCCGAGGTTCTCCACCTGCAGCGCGGCCAGCCGGTAGGCGCGCACCTTGAAGGCGTTCTCGCCCATCACCTCGAGCAGGTCGGCGATGCGCTCGAGGGTGCGCGCCACGTCCGCGTTGCCAACCATCCCTGGTGATCGTACAGCGGGAGAGAGCGAACTACACTCACCACGTGAGGCTGCGAATCCGCCCCCGCCCGGGACGGCGATGACCTCCGAGTCGGTCCCGGCCGGAGCGCGCCGCGGTCGCAGCGTCCGCACCCGCGAGCGCATCGTCGCCGCCGCCACCGAGGTGTTCGCCCGGCGGGGCCTCCACGGCGCCCGCGTCGCCGACATCGCCGAGGCGGCGGGGATCGCGTACGGGCTCGTCTACCACCATTTCCGGAACAAGGAGGAGATCCTCGCCGCCATCTTCCAGGAGCGGTGGGGACGCCACCTCGGCTACCTCGAGGAGGTGGCGGCGTCGCCGGCGCCGGTGCGCGAGCGCCTCGCCCGGCTGGTGCACTTCTGGGTGGAGACCTACCGCAGCGACCCCCACCTGATGACGGTGATGATCAACGAGATCAGCCGCTCGTACGAGTTCATCGAGTCCCACGACGTCGGCACCGTCATCGAGGCCTTCGTCATCGTCGAGCGGATGCTCGACCGCGCCCAGGAGCTGGGCGAGCTTCGCGCCGACCTCGACTGCCGGCTGGCCTCGTACCTCGTCCTCGGCGCCGCCGAGATGGTGCTGACCGGCTACGTGCTCGGCACCCTCCGCCGCACCACCCGCGAGGAGTTCGCCGCCGACGAGCGCCAGCTGGTCGCGATGCTCCTGGACGGCATCTGCAGGGGGAAGGCGGCCAGCAGCTAGCCCTTCCCGACCCAGCGCTCCCACCAGTCGCCGACCTGGGCGGCGGTGCTCTCCGGGGTGCCGCCGTTGTCGATCACCCAGGTGGCGAGGCGGCGCTTCTCGCCGAGCGGCATCTGGGCGGCGACCCGGGCCCGGGCGGCGGCCTCGTCGAGGCCGTCGCGGAGCATGAGGCGGCGCAGCTGGACGTCCTCGGGGGCGTCGACGAGCATCACCCCCTCGACCAGGCCGGTGCGGCCGCCCTCGAAGAGCAGCGGGATGTCGGCGACCACCAGCGGCGCCCCCGACTCGAGGCCGGCGGCGATGCGCCGCCCCATCAGCGCGGCGATGCGCGGGTGGGTGATCTCCTCGAGGATGCGGCGCCGGGCGGGGTCGGCGAAGACCACGGCGGCGAGGCCGGGACGGTCGAGCTCGCCGGCGGCGGTCAGCACCCCGGGGCCGAAGGCGGAGGCGATCTCCTCGAGGGCGGGGCTGCCCGGCGCGACCACCTCGCGGGCGAGCAGGTCGGCGTCGACCACGGCGGCGCCGCGGCCGGCGAGCAGCCGCGCCACCGTGCTCTTGCCGGTCGCGATGCCCCCGGTCAGGCCGATCAGCCGCATGCCCCGCTCCCCTGGGTCCCGGTCGCTGTCCGCTCGCTGCCATCTTGGTACAGTCACCGACCCATGCTCCGATTCCGCTCCCTCCCGCTGCTCCTCTGCGTCGCGCTGACCGGCGCGGCCGTGCTGTCGGCCTGCGGAAGCAGCCCCGACAGCACCGTCGACAACAGCACCTGCCAGTACGGGCCCAACAGCGCCGGTCCGTACAGTCCCAACCCGCCCAAGACCAACGGGAAGACCGACCACGCCCAGGTCATCCCGGAGATGCCCCACGAGCACGTCGCGCCACCCACCAAGATCACCTA
The DNA here is from genome assembly GCA_036495095.1 of Candidatus Dormiibacterota bacterium. Lineage (NCBI taxonomy): Bacteria > Bacillati > Candidatus Dormiibacterota > Candidatus Dormiibacterota bacterium. The sequence goes on from DASXNK010000198.1 coordinate 9,518, forward strand.
CGCGCACAACCCGCCGACCAGCGGCTGCCACTACAGCCTCGGCTACGGCCAGGCCCCGATCGCCGCGGGCGCCTATCCGTACACCGCCAACATCCCCGCCGAGTACTGGGTCCACAACCTGGAGCACGGCTACATGGCGGTGCTCTACAACTGCCCCAAGGGGTGCGACGCCGACTTCGAGGAGATCCGCGCCTGGTTGAAGAAGCAGGCCCCCGACCCGGCGCTGGTGTCGCTGGCCAAGAGCCAGCAGGGGTTCGTCCCCTACACCAAGGTCATCGTCGTCCCGTGGCCGTCAATGACCGCGAAGTTCGCGGCGGTGTCCTGGGACTACTACGACCCCATGGACAAGGTCGACACCACCGAGCTGCAGGCCTTCTTCGACAACCACCTCGACACCGCGCCCGAGGGTCTCAACACCCCGTAGGCGGATGGGCCGCCCAGGCGGGCGCG
>DASXNK010000199.1 GCA_036495095.1 Candidatus Dormiibacterota bacterium
TACGAGGCGAAGACCGGCGGCCGCGTGATCCCCGTCATCCTCCTCGAGCGGGCCGGCTGACCGCCCCTCAGGAGACCGCGCCGTCCTCGGCGCGCAGCGCCACCACGAAGGCGAGCCGCTCCGCCACCTCGGCGCGGGGGCCGTAGCAGGTGACCCACCCGCGCTCGAGGATGCCGGCGTGCTGGCCGTGGACCAGGGCGGCCCGGGCCGACTGCACCAGCACCAGCCAGGTCACCTCTCCGAAGGCGGCGCGAGCGCGGTCGAGGTCGGCCCAGAGGTCGGCGCGCGCGAGGTCCCAGACCACCGCCTGCTTCCCCGCGGCGAGCATCTGGGCGAGCGCCACCAGCTGCCGGCCGCGGAGCGGCACGTGGGCGGGGTGGAGGCCGAGCAGCCGGTCCTCGATGCCGAGGGCCTCGACCACCTCCTCGGCGCGGCGGCGCCGCCCCCGGGGCGCGGCGCGCTCGCCGAGCCGGATGTTCGCCCCGCACTCCAGGCCCGACTGCAGCACCGGGGGGTCGAGGATCGCGCCGAGCGCCGAGCGGGGCGGCGGCGACCCGGCGGCGAGGTCGTGCTCGTCCTCACCGATGCGCACCCGGCCGCGGCCGGGCTCGAGCCCCATCAGCGCGCGCACCAGCCGGCTCTTGCCGGCGCCCTCCCGGCCGGCCAGCACCGCGGTCTCACCGGGCGGCACGCTCAGGGTGGCGCCGTGACCGGCGAGGTCCGCCGGGGCGACTCCGTCGAGGGCCAGGCCCACCACCGCCATCCGCCTCTCCCTGTGCCCCGGGGCACCCGATCATACGGGGCCGGGACTGCCGGGACCGGTGGTCAGCGGCCCCGGACGGCGGTGCGGGTGGAGTGCCCTCGCAGCTCGTGGGGGAGCGCGTCCTGCACCGCCGCGGTGATGGCGGCGTCGTCGCTCTCGACGGGGACGGAGCCGTCGGCGCCGGCACGCATCGCCAGGCGGCCGCCGGCGCGGCGGGTGAGCACGACGATCGTCGAGGCTGGCACCCGTGACCGGATCGGCGCGGTGGCCTCGATGCCGCCGAGCTCCGGCAGCTCGGCCTCGATGACCACGAGGTCGGGCTGGTGGTGCTCCGCGAGCTGCACCGCGCTGACGCCGTTGGCGGCCTCGGCGACGACGGTGTAGCCGCCGGCCGCCTCCAGGAGGCCGACCACTCGCTCGCGGGTCTCGGACCCGCCGGCGACGAGTGTCTGAATCCCCATCGGTCCTCTCCAAGAAAATTACACGATGACTATAACATCAGGCTGCCCGGGACGGGCGGGTTCAGGGGATTCGGGCACCGGTGCGGGGCCTTCGGGAAGCCCTGCGCCGGCTCCTGCGCGGTCCGGCGCGGGCCGCCGCCGGGGAGGGACTGAAAGAAGAAGCCGCGAGCGCCGTTATCACTACCAGGAAGGATGCCCAGTGCATGCCATGGCAGCAGGGTTCTCTCCGGGAGATGAGATACAGATGGCCACGGTGGGCATCCGCGAGGCGGCACGACTGCTTGGTGTCAGCACCGACACGATCCGGCGGCGGATCGAGCGTCGTGACCTGCCCGCGCACAAGGATGCGAGTGGTCGCTGGCTGATCGACCTCGACGACTCGCTGGTGGTACCGGCCGCTCCAGCTGCGACCGAGCTGATGACCAGCGACCGCGAGGAGCTGATCCGGCTCCGCGCCGAGAAGCATGCGCTGCAGATGCTCCTCGAGGAGGTGCGCACCTCGCGCGACCGCACCGTCGAGGCCGAGGCCGAGCTGCGGCGCATCATCGCCATGCTCACCCTGAGGCGCCCGGGCATCACCGGCCCCGAGGGCGAGCAGGAGACCGTGGACGCTCCCGAGCCGCCGCGCCGCTGGTGGCAGCGGCGCCGCCCCGACCTCGAGCTCCGGCCCGAGGACGACTCGCAGGATTCCGGCTCCGCGGGCTGACCGGCGGCACCCCCCGGCCGATCCGGGCTGATCGGGGGTGACCCACCGCACCGGCCATCGACACATGTCGCATGGGCAGGTCATGGGCATGCCCATGGGCGGATGCGCGACCTTGCGCACGTTTGCGTGTATACTCGGAAACCTCTGAACTTTGTTCCCCCCCCTCTCGGGGCGTCCCTGGTTTCCGGGGGCGCCCTTTTTTACGTCATCTGACGCAAACGCATCGGCATGCGTACGCACGGATGACGAGAGTCAGCCCGGGGCGGGCTCCTCCGCCGCCGCGCCGTGGCGTCCGGCACCGCCGCTGAAGCGCGCCGCGCCGCGACCCGTCTCCCCCGAGCGCACCACCTCGATGCCGTGGCGGAACTCGTTGCCGAGGGCGCCGTCGAGGTCGAGCGACCACTGTTCGAGCGTGCTGAGACGGTCGGACCGCATGCAGCGCTGGGGCAGTCCGGCGAGCTCGCGGGCGAGGCCGGCGGCGGCGGCGAGCGCCGTCCCCGCCGGCACCAACCGGTCGGCCAGCCCCCAGGCGTGGGCCTCGGCGGCTGCCACCGGCCGGCCGGTCAGGATCATGTCGAGCGCTCGCCCCTGGCCGACGATGCGGGGCAGCCGCACCGTGCCGCCGTCGATGAGCGGCACCCCCCAGCGGCGGCAGAACACCCCGAACACCGCGGTCTCGGAGGCCACCCGGAGGTCGCACCACAGCGCCAGCTCCAGGCCGCCGGCGACCGCGTGCCCCTCGACCGCGGCGATCACCGGCTTGCCGAGGTGGATGCGGGCGAGCCCGAGGGGGGCGTCGCCGTCCGCGGTCAGCCGGTTCATGCGGTCCCCGCCGCCGGAGATGGCGTGGAGGTCGGCGCCGGCGCAGAAGGTTCCCTCCGCACCGGTGAGCACTGCGACGCTGCGCTCGGGGTCGGCGTCGAAGGCGCGGAAGGCGGCCGCGAGCGCCTCCGCGGTGGGGCGGTCGACGGCGTTGCGCACCTCCGCGCGGTCGATGGTGACCACGGTCACGGGCCCGTCGTGCTCGACCCGGATCCCGCTCATCCGGCCGCTCCCGCCGCGCCCAGCCCGAAGGCGTCCTCGACGGCGCGGACGATGCCCACGTAGCCGGTGCAGCGGCAGAGGTGGCCGCCGAGGCAGTCCATGATCTCCTCCCGGGTCACCTCCCCCCGCCGCGGCCACAGCTCGGCGAGCGACATCAGGATGCCGGCGGTGCAGAAGCCGCACTGCAGGCCGTGGTGGCGGTGGAGGGCGTCCTGCAGGGGGTGGAGCTCGCCGCCGGCGGCGAGGGCCTCGACGGTGGTCACCTCCGACCCCTCGGCCTGGACGGCGAGCAGCAGGCAGGACCGCACCGCCACCCCGTCGAGCAGGACGGTGCAGGCGCCGCAGACGCCGTGCTCGCAGCCCAGGTGGGTGCCGGTGAGCAGGGCGCGCTCGCGGACGAAGTCGGCGAGGGTGGTCCGCGGCTCCACCGCGGCCGCGACCGACCGGCCGTTCACCGAGAGCCGCACCTCTCTCATGCGGCCGCCGCCCCCAGCTGGGCGAGGGCGCGCCGGGCGACCACGCCGACGAGGTGGCGGCGGTAGGCGGCGCCGCCGTGGAGGTCGCCCACCGGGGCGGCGGCATCCACGGCGCGGTCGACCAGCCCGGCGGCGGCCCCCTCGACCCGGTAGGTGCGGGGGCCGGCGCCGAACACCGCCACCCGTCCCCGCTCGCCGGTCGCGTCGAGACCGGCGACCACCCCGGCGAGGGCGAAGTCCCCGGCCCGCCGGGCCACCTCGAGGACCCGCCAGCGCCACCCCTCGGGCGGGCGCAGCCGGAGCGCGACCGCCAGCTCGTCGGGCTCGACGGTGGTCGTGAACGGACCGGTGAGCAGATCGTCGACGGCAACCTCGCGGGTGCCCCGCACCGAGCGCAGCTCGAGGCTGCCGTCGAGGGCGATCGCCAGCGCGCACATCTCGGCGGCGGGGTCGGCGTGGCACACGCTGCCCACCACCGTGCCGCGGTTGCGGATGGCGGGATGGCCGACCATCCCCAGCGCCTCGCCGAGCACCCCGAGCAGCCCGGCCCGCTCGACCTCGCGCTGGCGGGCCAGGGCGCCGACGCGGAGCCCGCCCCCGTCCTCTCGCCGCACCCCGCCGAGCTCGGTGCCGAGCCGGTTGAGGTCGACGAGCAGGCCGGGCCGGGCCAGCCGGAAGGCGAGCAGGGGCATCAGGCTCTGGCCTCCGGCGAGCACCTTGGCCTCGTCACCGGCCTCGCCCAGCAGGGCGACGGCCTCCTCGACGCTGGCCGGGGCGACGTGCTCGAGCGGCGGCGGCTTCAGCTCAGCGGCCCTCGTACTCGGGCTCGCGCCGCTCGAAGAACGAGGTGACCCCCTCGTGGTAGTCGTGGGTGCTGCGCAGCATCGCGTAGGCCTTGCGCTCGATCTCCATGGCGGCGCGCAGGTTGGTGTCCATGCCGTGGTTGAGCGCCGACTTCAGCGTCGCCAGCGCCAGCGGCGAGCGGGCGGCGAGCTCGTCGGCGATGCGCATCGCCGCGGTCTGCAGCTCCTCGGGCGCCGTCACCTCGCAGACCAGCCCGCAGTGCAGCGCCTCCTCGGCGAGCATCCGCCGGCCGCGCAGGATCATCTCCCGCGCCCGCGACCAGCCGATCAGCCGGGGCAGCCGCTGGCTGCCGCCCGAGCCCGGCATCTGCCCGCGGGTCGACTCCGGCAGGGCGAACTCGGCGCGGGTGCTGCACAGTCGGATGTCGCACATCAGCGCCAGCTCCATCCCGGCGCCGAAGCAGTAGCCGTCGACCGCGGCGATCACCGGCTGGGGCACCTCCTCGACCGCCGCCAGGTTCTCGCCAAGATGGGCGAATTCGTAGGGCTCGCGCTCGAGGAAGCCGCGCATGTCACCGCCGGAGCTGAAGTACCCGCCCGCGCCGGTGATGACGATGACCCGCACCGAGCGGTCGCGGCCGAGCTCGGTGATGCGGTCGGCGATCTCCTGGCGCATCTCCCAGGTGATCGTGTTGCGCTTCTCCGGCCGGTCGATGGTGAGCCGGGCCACCGGCCGGTCCGCCAGACGCTCGACGACGATCTCGCTCACATCCTCTCCTCTGAGCGCTGACGCGCTCGCTGCAGCCATTCCCAGATCCTGCCGCCGTGCACGGGCAGCTCGTTCACCTCGACCCCGTGCGCCGAGAGCGCGTCGGTCACCGCGTTGGCGATCGCCGCCGGCGCCGCCATGCAGTTGCCCTCGCCGATGCCCTTGGCCCGGCTGGGGACGAGGTCGGTGTCGCCGTCGATGTGGTGGATACGCAACTCCGGCATCTCCGCGACGGTGGGGCAGAGGTAGTCCATGAAGGAGGTGGTCAGGGGGGTGCCGTCGGGGTCGTAGACGAGCTCCTCGTAGAGCGTCCCGCCGAGCCCGTGGGCGAGCGCCCCGGCCACCTGGCCGTCGGCGAGCAGCGGGTTGAGGATGCGCCCGGCGTCGTGGACGGTGGCGTAGCGCAGCACCCGCACCGCGCAGGTGTCGGGGTCGATGTCGACGAGGCAGACGTCGGCGACGCCGCCGTAGCAGATCGAGGAGTCGACGGTGTCATCGCCCGCCGGGCTCCGAGCCAGGTCGCTGCTGAAGGAGGCGGTGACGGTGAGCAGCGTCTCCAGCCCGGGGGGCAGCGAGCCGGGGTCCCAGTGGGCCAGGCCGGCGACCCGGCGGATGGGCACGGCACGGTCGCTTCCCCGAGCGCGGACGCTGCCGTCCACCAGCTCGAGATCGGCGGGGTCGACCTCGAGCATCTCCGCGGCGATGGCACAGATGCGCTCGCGCAGGGCGGCGCAGGCGCGGTGGATCGCGGAGGCGACGATCGGGGCGAACCGGCTCGAGTAGGAGCCGGAGGAGACGTTCCACACCTGCGCGGCGGTGTCGATGGAGGGGTCGACGCGCACCGCCGCCATCGGCACCCCCAGCTCGTCGGCGACGATCTGGGCGGCCACGGTCTCGTGCCCCTGCCCCTCGGGCGCGGTGGCGATGCGCAGCCGCACCCCGCCCATCGGGTCCATGGTCAGGGTGGCGCTCTCGGTGCACCCCGATTTGCCCAGCCCGCGGCCACGCTCCTCGGGGGTGCGGGCGAGGTCGATGTAGCCGAGGTTGGTGCCGGAGGGGTCGACGATCATCGCCATCCCCACCCCGGCGAGCCGCCCCGCGGCGCGGAGCCGGTCGCGCTCCGCCAGCATCTCCGCGCGGCCGCCCTCGCGGAGCAGGGCGTCGAGCAGCCCGGGGAGGTCGCCGGAGTCGTAGACCCCGCCCGAGGGGGTGCGATAGGGCATGCGATCGGCGGGGATGAGGTTGCGCCGGCGCACCTCGACGGGGTCGAGCCCGAGCCGCCGTCCCACCATCTCGACCAGCCGCTCCAGGCTGAAGTAGAGCTGCTGGCCGCCGAAGCCGCGGTTCAGCCCGGTCGGCGGCCGGTTGGTGAGCACCGCCCGCGCCTCGACGGCGAGGTGCTCGACGGCGTACGGGCCGACCAGGTTGCCGAAGCAGCGGTAGAGGGTGGCCGGCTCCGGCGGCCGGAGGTGGGCGCCGACGTCGTCGAGGATCTCCAGCCGCAGCGCCGTGATCCGCCCCGAGGCGTCGATCGCGGCCGACGCATGGGTGAGCCGGTCGGTGCCCGCCTGGCTGGCGACCAGGTCCTCCCAGCGGTCGGCGGTCCAGCGCACCGGCACCCCCGCGAGACGGCTGGCGAGCGCGATCAGCGGGATGTAGGCGTAGACCCCGGACTTGATGCCGAAGCTGCCGCCGATGTCGGGCGGCACCACCAGCCGCAGCCGGTTCTCGGGGAGGCCGAGACTGGCGGCGACCAGCGGCTGCATGACGAAGGGACCGTGGAAGTTGCTCCACACCGTGCACTCCCCGGCGGCCGCCTCCCACTCCGCCAGCACCGCGTAGCACTCGATCGGGGTCGAGCTGTAGCGGGGGAAGCGGAAGCTCGCGTCGACCCGGTGCTCGGCGGCGGCGAAGGCGGCCTCGGGGTCGCCGTAGCGGAAGGAGCGGGAGCTGATCACCGTGCCCGCCTCGACGTCGAGCACCGGGTCGAGCGGGTCGTAGTCGACCACCACCAGGTCGGCGGCGTCCTCGGCCACGTAGCGGTCGCGGGCGACCACCACCGCCACCGGCTCGCCGACGTAGCGGGCGGTGTCGAGTGCCAGCGGCCAGTAGGGCTCGGCGCCGCCGACGCCGACGCTGAACGGCCGCAGCAGGCGGCGGGCGTCGTCGGGGGTGACCACCGCGACCACGCCGTCGAGGGCGAGCGCCGCGGAGGCGTCGACCGCGACGACCCGGGCGTGGGCGTGGGGGCTGCGCACGATGGCGGCGTGGTGGATGCCGGCGACGGGGGAGATGTCGGCGACGAACCGGCCCCGCCCGCGGAGCAGACGGGCGTCCTCGACCCGGGGGATGGGCTGTCCCACCAGCGGGCGCGCGCGGATGACCTCCTTCACTGCGCCCGGGAACTCTACATCGCCTGGGGGAGAAGGGCCGGCGCGCTCCGGACTCAGGCCGGGCGGCGCAGCCGGGGGGTGCGGCGCCGGACCGCGGGCCGCGGTGCCGGGCCCGCCTGGGGCAGCTGCACCGGGGTGGAGCCGGAGCCGCTGACGCTCGGCGGGTTGGCGACCACCAGGGCGGCCATCTCGGAGGCCTCCATCGTCTCCACCTCGAGCAGCCGGCGGGCCACCGCCTCGAGCGCGTCGCGGTACTCGATCAGGGTCTGCCGGGCCCGCTGCTCGGCCTCGGCGATCAGCCGCTCGACCTCCTCGTCGACCGCCCAGGCCATCCGCTCGGAGTGGTCGCGGCCGAGGCTGTCGGCGCCGGTGCCGCTGAAGGTGCGCAGCCCCAGCGGGCTCATGCCCCACTCGGTGACCATCCGCCGGGCCATGTCGGTGGCGCGCTGGAGGTCGTCGTGGGCCCCGGTGGTGATGTGCTCGGCCCCGAACACCAGCTCCTCCGCGCAGCGGCCGCCGAGCATGGCGGCGAGCTGGTCGCGCAGCTGGGCGCGGCTCAGCAGCACCCGCTCCTGCTCGGGGAGGGCCATGGTCCAGCCCAGCGAGCGGCCGCGGCTGACGATGGTGATCTTGTGGACCGGGTCGGCGTGGGCGAGGACGTGGAAGACGAGCGCGTGGCCGGTCTCGTGGTTCGCGATGATCGAGCGGTCGCGCTCGGTGAGGATGCGGCTGCGGCTGGCGGCGCCGCCCATCACCCGGGCGATCGCCTCCTCGAGGTGCTCCATGCCGATCGCGCCGGCGTTGCGGCGGGCGCCGAGCAGGGCGGCCTCGTTGAGGACGTTGGCGAGGTCGGCTCCGGAGAAGCCCGGGGTCTGCCGCGCCAGGGTGCGCAGGTCGACGGCGGGGGAGAGCTTCTTGTCGCGGGCGTGGACCTCGAGGATCTTCACCCGGCCGGCGACGTCGGGCAGGTCCACGCTGACCTGGCGGTCGAAGCGGCCGGGGCGGAGCAGCGCGGGGTCGAGGACGTCGATCCGGTTGGTGGCGGCGATGACGATGATGTTGGCCCGGTCGTCGAAGCCGTCCATCTCCACCAGCAGCTGGTTGAGGGTCTGCTCGCGCTCGTCGTTGCTGTTCATGCCGCTGCCCCGGCGGCGGCCGACCGCGTCGATCTCGTCGATGAAGATCAGGCAGGGGGCCGTCTTGCGCGCCTGGGCGAAGACGCCGCGCACCCGGCTGGCGCCGACGCCGACGATCATCTCGACGAACTCCGAGCCGCTGATCGCGATGAAGGCCACCCCGGCCTCACCCGCAACGGCCTTGCTGAGCAGGGTCTTGCCGGTGCCGGGAGGGCCGGCGAGGAGCACGCCCTTGGGGATCTTCGCCCCCAGGCTGCGCAGCCGCTCGGCATCCTTGAGGTACTCGACGATCTCGGCCAGCTCCTCCTTGGCCTCCTCGACGCCGGCGACGTCGGAGAAGCGGATGGTCGGCCGGCTGATGTCGCGGCGGGGCATCGAGCCCATCCCCCTCATCCGGCCACCACCGCGCATGCGCGAGAGCATCACGAAGGTGAGGACGAGGAGGATGATGCCGCCGACGATCGGCAGCATCGTGAGCAGGGTGCGCTGGCCGTCGCCGACGCGATACCCCGTGACCACGGTGAGGACCATGACCACGAGCAGGGGGACGCTCAGCAGCGCTCCCAGCAGGATGAGGAGGAGCAGCCGCGTGCGTGGGTCTCGCATGGGGGCACTCTGAGCCCTGCGCGCGCCCGTGAACAGCGCCGTCACCCGGCCGTCGCCGCCCTGTCAGCTGCCGGTCACGTCCGCCGGGCGCGGGGGTGCGACGCTCTGGACACGGCGCGGCACCGCGTCCCTGTACAGTTCGACCTCCTCAGGCGATGTCCCAGAGACCCTCTCAGCTGCAGTCCTCCCGATGAGCGCCGCCCGTCGCGGTGCCATCGCGGCGACCGTCGTCCTCGCCGGTTTCGTGGCGCTGCTGTTCAGCCCGGCCGCCTCCCGCGCGGAGACGATCGCCACCACGACGACGAGCACCACGACGACGACCGGCTCGCTGTCGGTGCAGGCGACCACGAGCTCCAGCCGTACGACAGCGACAGCGACCTCCAGTACGTCCTGCTCGGTGCAGCAGCGCATCGCCGGCACCTGTCCCACGTCCCCACCCCTGCCGACGCCCACCCCGGGCGGTGAGATCACCACGACGAGCTCCACCCTCACCTACGCGGTGCTCCCCGGGAACGTGAGCATCCCGCCGACGGCGACCCCCAAGCCGCCGCCGACGCCCAGCCCCAGCCCGGTCGCCTTCACCGACACCGGC
>DASXNK010000200.1 GCA_036495095.1 Candidatus Dormiibacterota bacterium
TTCTCGTCGAGGTGGTCGCCGGCACAGTGCGGGGGTAGCCGGCGACCACCCTGAGCGGGATCACGGTGGTCATCAGTCCGACATGCCGGCGATTTCGCACTCGTGCAGTTCTGTGATGCACGGTGCGCTCCGCCTCTGACAGGCCCTCTCGACGTCTCCGCCACCCTGACAGCCGTGCACGCGACCTCTTGAGGGCCGTCCCTCATCACGGCGCCTGGAATGGGGCGCAGCCTGTGATCGCCGCCGGACGTACGCCACCGACGAAGAGCATCGAGCCCGAAGGCGCAGGTTCCTTCGACGTGACCTCCACTGACACGGAGAGCCTCACCGAGCGAGCGTTGCGACGCTGACGACCGCCGATCGCCGCGTCTGACGCGAAGGCTCGCAGCCGCCGGTCCACACACGGCACAATGGCGCCCACAGGGACTGATGGAGGGATGGCCATGACTACGGTCGAAAGCGGCACCGCGCTCACCTGCGGTCACGAGGGCTGCGGCTGCCAGGTTCGCATCGACGAGGTCTGCAACTGCTCCGGCGCAGGCGACAGCTACACCTGCATCTGCGGTGCCACTCTCGTGGAGAAAACCGACGCCTCCCCGATCTCGGGCGGCGCCGTGCTCACCTGCGGCCACGATGGCTGCGGCTGCGCTGTTCGCATCGAGGCGGGGTGCAACTGCTCTGGCGGAGGCGACAGCTACACCTGCATCTGCGGTGCGCCTCTGGTCGCGAAGGCCGCCTGAGGTTCCGGGGCTGGCGAGCGCCCCCTCCGGGATCCTCAGCGGACCACGACCTCCCCGAGCATGTGGGGATGGATGGTGCAGCGGTACGAGTGGGTGCCGGACCGGCTGAAGGAGCGGTCGAAGCCGCCCGAGCTCTGGTCGGGGCTGGCGAAATCGTCACCGGTGACGTTGTGCGGGTTCCTGCCGCCCCACTGCCACTCCACCGTCGCACCCTCCGGCACGGTCAGGACCTGGGGCGTGAAGCTGTTGTCCTCCACTCGCACGGTGGCGGTCGCGGCGGCGGTGGTCCGGGTTGTCGTCGGGGTGGCGAAGCCGCCAGGCGACCGATTGCCACACCCGACGGTCAGCGCCACCACGCCCAGACCCGTGACCGCCCACCGCAGGGTTGCCGCGTTCACAGCAGCCACGGACGGGGTCAGACGTCGCCGTACTTCGTCCAGCTGGCTCCGCCGTCGGTGGAGCGCCACACGTGGACACCCCACTGGAAGGCGAGCAGGTCACCGTTGGGAAGCCCGAGCGCGTAGTCGATCAGCGGCTGGTCCAGGACCCTGGTCCACGTGGCTCCCCCGTCCACCGAACGCCACACCCCGCGGTTGTGGTCGGACTCGGTGGCCACCATGCCGAAGAGCGCACCCACGGTGGACGTGAAGGACACCACGCTGTCGAAGCTGAGGGTGGTCTGGACCCGCTCCCAGGTCTGCCCTCCGTCGCGGCTGGTGGTCACGCCGCCATGCTCTGTGGTGGCGACCAGGCAGGTGGTGCACGCCGACCACTGCGCCACGGAGTTCATCGAGGTTGGGATCGTCGGTGTCGCCGGGACGCTCGGCGTCGCGTCGCTGGTGATGTCGAGGCCATCCTGGGTCGAGTAGAGAAGCGACGCCCCGCTGTCGTAGATGGCGGTGATCAGTGCGTTGGTGGACAGCGCCTGCTGCCAGTTCCGACCGCCGTCGGTGCTCCGGTAGATGCCCTGACCGTTGATCGAGGCCCACGTCACCCTGCCATCGGGTGAGGCGACGAGATTGGTGACCGATACCCCCGACGGTAGTCCCTGGACCGACATCCACGTCCTGCTGTCGCCGGAGCTCCTGACCTCGGCGGGCCCGCTCATCGACATCGAACCCGTGGCACCGCCGGGGGTGGACCCCGCCGTCGTCGAGGACGAGCTCATCGAACCCATGCCCTGCATCGAGCCCATGGATCCGCCGGTGGAGTTGCCGCCGGTGATCGAGCCGCTGCCCGCGGCGCCCTTCATCGACGACATCCTCATGAAGGAGCCGACGTATCCACTCGGGACCCTGACGAGGGCGGCCACCATGCTGTCACCGGCGGTGGTCACCGGCTGCCAGGTGTGGCCGCCATCCTCGCTCCGCCGCAGCCCGTAGTGCGTGGCGATGAGGATCTCGTTCGGGCTCGCGCCCAGGACCGCGCCGTGCACATGGTTGGCGACCGCGTCTCCCGTCGCCACCGCGTGGGGGCTCGACCCTGTCGCCGGTGGCGATGAGCTTCCGCCACAGGCACAGGCGAGCAGCGAGCCGAGCCCGACCGCCACCATCCCGCCTCGGGATCGCGATACGCCTCCCATCATCACGAGACCCCCCCTGACCACCGATCGCACAGCCGGTACGCGGAGATGATGATGGATCCGCCCGCCCCTCTGCCAAATCTGTTATGGCGCAACCGAAAATGGCATCAGAGGCGGCTGGGCTGTGCGCTAGCCGGCGCTCAGGAGGGACTCCTCCAGCTCGCCGCTCTTCACATGCCTGACGAAGGTGCGGAACTGGTCCACGCTGATCTGGATCTGCTGACCGAAGTCATCGGTCATGACCACGCGCCGGTCCTCGGGCGCGTCCGGTGCAAGGAAGAGCTCCGGGCAACCGCAGTGGCAATGGCAGCAGAACTTCATCACCGGAACCCGACGCGCATCGCCGTCCATGTGCCGCACCTCCTACCGAGACTGTCATGAACCGTCATCGCTGTCGCATGGTACTGAAGGCCGGCCGATCCGTCCACAGGTGCAGCGCTTCGTGCGTCCCGGCGATCCTGGGTGGGTGACGGGCGTGGACCAAGCAGGGTGGGAGGGCGGCCGGCATCGGTGCCGGCCGCCCGCCCTCGCCGGGCTGGGCTACTTCCTCTTGGCGCAGGTGCAGTCGGGGCTGCACTTGTCCTCGGCCGTGCACGCGCAGTTGGGGCCGCACTTGCAGCCGGCGCTGCACCCGCAGCCGTCAGCCATCTTGATCCTCATCGGTCCACCTCGTCTTCGCCACTGATCATCGGGCCCGAGCGGTCCGGGCCGACGCCGGGTACCATACCCCCTCGGGGCATATGGCGTCAATGGGGCCCCCCGCGAAAGTGGCAACGGCTGCGAAAACGGCAACGGCCCGCACGACGGATGCAGATGCCGTCCGTGGCCGTCCGTGGCCGTCGCGGCGTCGTGAGGCGCTGACCCGTTTGCCGTGGTCGCACGTCTCGCAACAACCGAACTCGACGCCTCCCGCACCACACGCTATCCTCTGCGCGATGCGCGGCCATGCACGCCACCGCTGGACGGCAGCCGGGGCCGCCCTGCTTCCGTTGCTGGGCGTGTGGCTGGGCCACACCGCGGAGTACGTGCGGGTACACGGCCCGGCCGGTCTGCGCGAGGAGCTCGCCGGCACGGTCCACGGCTACATGCTCCCCGCCGGCATCCTGCTGGCGCTCCTGGCCGCCGCCGCCGGAGTGCGTTGCGCGCAGGTCTGGCAGGAGCTCGGCCGGCGGCTGCACATCGCGCGCGACACCCTCGCCCACGCGTGGAGGGGCGCGAGCGGCCCGGTGCCGGTGACGCCGCACCCGCTGCCCCGGAGCGGGCCGCTGCGCCTCTCCTCGGTGCTGCTCCGGCTGGCGCCGCTCCAGCTGGCGCTCTACGTGCTCCAGGAGAACCTCGAGGCCTGTCGCGCCGGCCTCGCCGCGCCCGGGCTGGGCGCGATCGGCGGCGCTCACCGGGCGGCGCCGCTGGTCCACCTCCTGGTGTCGGCCTGCCTCACCGCCGTCGTCGTGCTCCTCCAGCGGGTGCTGTGCCGGCGAGGCCGCGCCGTGCTCGCCTGCCAGCGCCTCGCCGGGGTGCTCCTCGCCGCCCTGCATCGCTCCGCGGCGGCGCCGCCGCCGCGGCCGATCTGGATCGCCTCCCCGCGTGACCGGTGGACCCTCCACCTCCTCCGCCGGCCCCCACCGGCCGCCCAGCCCGCCTCCTGACGTCCCGAGCGGGCCGTTCACAGCCCGCCGCCGCCCCCAGTCGCGGCGCAACCGTCAACAGGTAGCAGGTGGTCATGGTCTCCAGTGGTTTCCGCGTACGTCCCCGGTCCCGCTCAGCCGAGGTGGTGGTGGTGCACGCCCGCGTTCGCGAGGTCGTCCATGACCGCGAACATGTACACCATTCCCGACGCCATGAGGATGCGGCCTCCCCGGGTGACCGCATCCCACCACCGCCGGATCGCGCCACCGGAGGCCTCCTGGGCCAGGCGGCACCCATCCACGAGCACGTTGACCATGAAGTACGCGATCAGGATGGTGGTCAGGGTGACCACGGAGAGGCCGGGCAGGGCGAACATGTAGACCATGGCGCCGTTGGCGACCGCGTGGTGCAGCTTCGCGAGCATCTCCCGGCTGTGCTCCGACCTGCGGCTGCGTGCGGCGCCCATCAGGAAGTAGGCGGTGGCGGCGGCGAACACCGCCTGCCAGAGCCCTCGGATGAGAGCGCCTCCCATGAACGGCCCGAACATGAACACCATCCCCGCCGCCATCAGGGTGTGGGAGGCATGCTGCTCACGATGCGCCGACCCGGCGACGTGCCGGGTCAGGCAGCGGGTCGCGCAGTACAGACCGATGAGGGTGAAGGCGAGGAGGAAGAACCACCAGACGCCAGCAGGTCCCTCTCGGTGCGCCATCATCGAGACGGTCCCCCCGAGCGGTGTGCAGTCGGTCCACAGGGTACCGCCTCTGCGTCAATCGTGCACCCCGATGCGAAAGTGGCAACGCTGGCCAATTCGGTGCAGTCCGCGGGGTGTGCTTGCGTCCCACCCCGGGTGGGGTGGACCGGTCTCCACGACACCGACCGATCGCCGCAGGTGTTTCAATGAGCGCCGCCCCCGGCACCGCTGAACCCGCGGCGGCCCTGCGCCACCTGGACCTCGACATCACCGGGATGACCTGCGGCTCCTGCGCCGCTCGCATCGAGCGCGTGCTCGGCCGCATCTCCGGCGTCGCCGGGGTCAGGGTGAACTACGCCACCGGCCGGGCCGATGTCGATCACGACCCCGAGCTGGTCGACGTGCACGCCGTTGTCGCCGCCGTTCAGCGGGCGGGCTATGCGGCTCGTGACCGCGACCCCGCCGCGGCCGCTCCCGCCACCCCCGAGGCAGACCATCGGGGGGAGGACGGGCTGCGCCGCAGGCTGCTCGTCGCATGGCCGCTGACCGTCGCCGCGGTGGTGCTCAGCATGGGCTGGCCGCACCAGGGCTGGGCGCGTGCGACCGTCGCCGTGCTGGTCACCCCGGTCGAGTTCTGGGCCGGCCTGCCCTTCCTCCGCGGCGCGGTCGAGCGCGCCCGGCGCGGGGGCACCAGCATGGACACCCTGGTCGCCCTGGGCACCCTCACCGCGTTCGGCTACAGCACCTACGAGCTGCTCACCGCCGGCGGCGGCCACGTGCACAGGGTGGGCGGGCACCTCGGCCTCGGCGGCCACCTCCACTACGACATGGCCGCGCTGATCATCTCCTTCCTGCTGCTCGGCCGGTGGATCGAGTCGCGAGCGCGGCGCCGGGCCACGGCCGCGATCGGCGGCATCCTCTCGCTGACCCCGGGCGAAGCCCTGCTGGTGGTGGGGGGAGGCGCGGAGGTGGAGGAGCGGCGAGTGCCCGTGGGCACGCTGCGGGCCGGCGATGTGGTGCGGGTGCGCCCCGGAGACCGCATCCCCGCCGATGGGCGGGTGCTCGAGGGTGCCAGCGCGGTCGACGAGTCGATGCTCACCGGCGAGCCTGTCCCCGTCGACAAGCGGGCGGGTGACGCCGTGACCGGGGGCACCCTCGCGGAGCATGGCGCCCTGCTCGTCCAGCTCACCGCGGTCGGCGCCGATACCGCGCTCGCCGGGATCGCCCGGCTCGTCGAGGAGGCGCAGGCACACAGGGCGCCGGTGCAGCGACTCGCCGACCGCGTCGCGGGCGTCTTCGTGCCGGTGATCATCGGCCTCAGCCTGCTCACCGCGACCGCCTGGCTGGTGCTGCGTCACGATCCGGCGCAGGCCACGCTCGCCGCCACCGCGGTGATGATCGTCGCCTGCCCCTGCGCGCTCGGGCTGGCCACCCCGGTCGCCCTGATGGTGGGCACCGGGCGGGCGGCGGCGTGCGGCATCCTCATCCGCAGCGGCGAGGTGCTGGAGCGCTGCGGCCGCATCGACACCGTGGTATTCGACAAGACCGGCACCCTCACCACCGGTCGCATGAGCGTCCATGAGGTGATCGCGGTCGACGGCGATTCCGCCGGGCTGCTGCGCCTCGCCGCCGCGGTGGAGCGCGCCTCCGAGCATCCCGTCGGCGCCGCCCTGGTGCAGGCCGCCCGCGATCGCCGGCTGGACGTGCCCTTCGCGCTCGACTTCGCCGCCTGCGCCGGTCTCGGGGTTCGGGCGCGGGTGGAGGGTCGCGAGGTGATGGTGGGGCGTTGCCAGCTGTTCACGCAGTCGGGCATCGACCTTCCGGCCGCCGTCCACGTCGCCCTCGCCCGGGTCGATTCCGAGGGATGGACGGGGGTGGTGGTGGCCGCGGACGGCCGCGTGCTCGGGGTGATTGCCGTCGGCGACACGCTCCGTCCCGAGGCGGCGGCCGCGCTCGCCGAGCTGCGCGAGCTCGGGATCGAGGTGGGGATGCTCACCGGCGACGCGGCCGGTCCCGCCGCCTCGGTCGGCGGGCGGCTGGGCATCGACCGGCTGCGGGTGCTGAGCGGCCTGCTGCCGGGCGCGAAGGCCGCCGAGGTGACGCGCCTGGGCACGGTGGGGCGCCGGCACGTCGCGATGGTCGGCGACGGGGTGAACGATGCTCCCTCGCTCGCCGCCGCCGACCTCGGCGTCGCCATCGGCGGCGGCTCGGACGCCGCCGTCGACAGTGCCGGGATCACCCTCCTCTCCGCCGATCTGCGCGGAGTGCCGGCGGCGCTGCGGGTCGCCCGCGCCACCCACGCGGTGATCGTGCAGAACCTCGGCTGGGCCTTCGGCTACAACACCGTGGCCATCCCGCTGGCGGCCTCCGGCCTGCTCGACCCGGTGGTCGCGGGCGCGGCGATGGGCTTCTCGAGCGTCGCCGTCGTCGCCAACTCGCTGCGGCTGCTGCGTGTCGACCGCTCCCGCGGCATGCGCCGCCGGGCTCGCCTCAGCGGCCTCGCACGCCGCCGCGCGGTGTTGCTCGCATGGGTGGCTCCCGCGCTGCTGCTGGGCACCGTGGTCGGCGCCGTGCAGGTGCTGTCCCCGGGGCGCGAG
The DNA here is from genome assembly GCA_036495095.1 of Candidatus Dormiibacterota bacterium. Lineage (NCBI taxonomy): Bacteria > Bacillati > Candidatus Dormiibacterota > Candidatus Dormiibacterota bacterium. The sequence goes on from DASXNK010000200.1 coordinate 7,240, forward strand.
CAGCAGCTGCTCACTCCCGCCTCGTCATCCCCCGTCGTCTCCACCGCCATCCCGGCGGGCGGGAGGCTGGCCAGCTACCTCGACCCCGCCACCGCGGGGTGGAACCAGCTGCACCTCACCTTCTTCACCAACGCCGGCGACGAGCTGGGCATCGCCAGCGTGAGCCTGGTGGCGCTCGGCGCCGACGGACGGCGGCTGCCGCTGCAGGCGCGACGGTTCGGCGACGGCCACTTCGTCTCGGACGCCCAGCTCAGTGCGGGTGTGTGGCGCATCCAGGTCGACGCCACCACCGCGGACGCACGCCGCCTCTCGCTGGAGACCCGTCAGACCGTCGCCCCGAACGATCAGACCCCATCCAGGAGGTAGGACACGTGATCACCGTGACTCTGCGAGTCGACGGAATGACCTGTGACGGCTGCGAGCAGAGCGTGCGCCGGGCCGTCGAGCAGGTGCCCGGGGTGACCGAGGCCACCGCCGATCACCAGGCCGGCATCGTCGCCGTGCGCATGCTCGAGAGCTCCGACATCGTCGCGGTGCGCGGCGCCATCCTCGACGCGGGCTTCACCACCGGCACAGGGCACGCGTCGGACGTCTAGGTCCCTCCTCCGCCGACGACGTGGAGGCCGTCGCCAGAGGGTGTGGCCGAGCCAGCCCTCCAGGACGTCGGGAGAGCCCGTCGAACGGGCCCTCCCCGGGGAGATCACGAGGTGCACGCTCGCACCGCGGGCGAGCGAGACCCGTTCCTGACTACGCGGTGGCCGTGCGCCGGCCGAGGGCGGCGACGAATACGGCCACGAGACCGACGACCAGGGCGATGACGGCCACGACGAGGGCGTGGGTCGCGCTGTCGTCGGCACTGCTGGTTCCCTGCTTCGCCGATGCCTGGACGGCGTCGATGCGTGGGGTCTGCTTGTCCACCCGGGTCGCGAGCTCGGCGGAGGAGGGCACCTTGTTGGGCCACTGCGCCGCGGTGCTGTCCTGCACCGTGTTGAAGGTCTTGTCGCTCGCGGTCACCGTCTCATCGACCGGCGTGCCCTTGACCGCTCCCTTGAGGTGGAAGGTGTAGTTGCCCGGCGCGGTGGGGATGAAGTGCATCTCGTACTCGCCGGGGATGCCCAGCCCGGTGTCGGGATCGGAGGTGGGGATCAGGGGCATGGGGCCCATCTTCTGAGCACCCAGGCTGACGTCGACGGTGAGGTCCTTGTCGGTGATGTCGGTGACCGGGCTGTCGCCCTGCTTGACGATCACCTGGACGGCATTGTCGGAGCCGACGTACGCGGGCTCGTGCACCCATCCCAGGGCGACCGTCAAGGGGCCGAAGGGGTGCACATCGTGGGCGGCGGCGGGGTGGACGATCGCCAGGCTCATCGTCGCCGCGGCGGCGACGGCGACGATCCGGATCGTGGACAGCGTTCGCATCGGAGACTCCCTCTCTGGTGTCTGGTGCGCGCCAGGGTGACGCGCGAGCATTCGCCATTCCTCGGGCCGGGGCCGACCCTCCGCCCCTCGCGTCGAATGCGAGGCCACGGCGGCAGACCTCCGGTTCCCGAGGTGCACGGGAACGGCGGGTTGGATCCCCGCGCCGCTCCGCGTCAGGGAGGGGGTCAGGCGGGTGGCGGCCGGCTCCAGAGTTGAGCGCCGAAGCGCTGCAGTGGGGTTGGGCTCCATGAGACCGACGCGCGCCGGGGTGTGGGGACACACCGACACGCCCGGCGGAGCGCGGCGACGAGGCGTTCGCAGTGGTGCAGCCGCGAGGCGCGGTCGTGGATCTGCCGGCTGATGACCGCCACCACGGCGGCGAGCAGCAGGGCCACCCCGCCATGGACGAGCGGTGCCGCCCAGTGCACTCCCGCGACCGCGCCCAGGCCGGATGCACGCCCGGTGGTGAGCACCGCCTCGAGGTTCTCCTGCAGGAGGTAGAGGCCGATCTGCCCGAGCGCGAGGGGCGGCCACAGGAGCAGGATCGAGATGGTCTCGGTGGAGCATGGCGGGGGCTCGTGGACGAGCGTGGAGGTCCGCCCCCTCAGCGCCCTCACCAGCAGCGAGTGGGCGACCTCGAGGCGGCGTCCCAGCCCCCTCCAGAGCCGCCACGCCCGCACCCCCAGATGCGCGGCGATCAGGGTCAGGAGAGCGCCGAGCGGCAGCATGTAGAGGTGCGTCCCGCCGAGCACCGTGGCGCGCAGCCCGAGGCCCCCCCCAAGTCGCAGGTACTCGAGGCAGTGGCCGAGCCACACTCCGAGGAAGGTCAGCAGGACTGCGCCCGCGCCCACCAGATGCCGCTGCCCCCGTCCCCTCATGGGCGGGAGGATAGCGCAGTGATGACACGTCGGTCGTGACCGATCTCGGTGTACTCGCGAGCAGTCAGGATCATCACGACAGGCGGTCACTCCGGGGCGGCGCCGTGAGCATCTCGGTCTGCTGCAGGTCGCGGCCGACCTTGCGAAAGCAGCAGCACTGGTGCCACTTTCGTCAGCGAATCCGGCAATCGCACCGGGGTGGCGGACCCACTCTGGTCAGCGTATTCTGTCCGGATGGTTCGTGGGCGGCAACGACGGCTGTTCGCGCCCACCCTGGTGCTGGTGGCACTGGTCGGCACCTGGTTGGCGCACACCCTCGAATACCTGCATGTGGCCGGCGGTGCGGGGTTGCGCGCGGAGCTGTTCGGCTCCGTCCACGCGTACATGCTGCCGGTGGGCGCGCTGCTGCTGGGCCTCTCGGCGGCCGGCGGTGTGGGCTGGTGGCGGGCCTGGCAGGCCATGGGTCGCCGGCTGGAGGCCGTTCACTCCGCACTCGCCGCCACCTTCCGCGGCCACCGCACCGTCGCACCGCCAACGATCACCGCGACCCCGTCGGGTGCGGCGCGCCTGGGCTCCCTGGTGATGCTGCTCGTCGCGCTGCAGCTGGGCCTCTACCTCGTCCAGGAGAACCTGGAGGCGGGGATCTCGGGCGCGCCGATGCCCGGGCTGAGCGCCGTGCTCGGCGCGCACGCCGCCGCCCCGCTCGTGCACCTCGCCGTCGCGACCCTGCTCGCCAATCTCATGGCGATCGCGAACCGGACGCTCCGGCGTCGCGGCGAGCGCATCAGCGGGGTCGCCCGGCTGCTGGTCGTCCTCCTCGCCATCCTCGCTCCCACGCCTCCGCCGCCGGCTCCGGCCGCGGCGTGGCGGCCATCCGCCCTCGACCGCCTCGGGCGCCACCTCTGGAGCCGCCCGCCCCCGACCGCTCTCCCCGCTCGCTGATCCCGGCCGGCGCGGCACACCCGCGCGGCCACAACGAGACAGGAGGAGAACCGTGCTCGCAAGCACCGTACGTCCGCATGGATGGCCCGTCATGGAGAGCCGCCCGGAGAAGCAGGTGCGGCTGGAGGCCGAGCTCACCGCCATCGACGAGAACATCGTCGACCACCCCAGCACGCTGCGGCTCGCGGAGCTGCTGGCCACGCGAAAGCGCGTGTACGAGGAGCTTCATCCCGGCAGCCGCCACGGCGGGGCCCCCGGGCGCGCAGGGGGTGGCAAGGCACTCCGCAGGGAGGCGGGGCTCCCGCTGGTTCGCTCTCACGCCGCAGACGCCGCCGCCTGCACCGGGCTCGCGGACCGCAGCGTGCGGCAGCTGGTGCAGATCGCCGAGGACATCCCCGCGCCGCTGCGCGATCTCATCCGCGACACACCGCTGGCTTCGCGTCAGCGATGGCTCCTGGGGATCGCCCGTCTCTGGCGCGACCCCGAGGAGCAGCGCCGCCGGATCAGCGCGGCGCTGCCTCCGAGCCACCCCGAGGGTTGTCGCTGAGCCGGAGAGCCGGGACGGCCGCCCGCCGGCGGGTGGCCGTCCTTGCGGCGGCACCAGCGGTGGTCAGCCGGCGGTCCTGCCCGGCAGCGACGGAATCGTCCGTGGCTGGAAGACGAACGTGCAGTCCGACTGGCCGAGCACGTGCACGTTGGCCCACCCGACGGACGTCGCAGGGAGCGACGCCGGTAGGGTGAAGAATCCGTTCATACAGATCGCTCCCACGGTGTTCGCGAGAAAGCCGCGTCCGGCGACCTCCCTGGCGCCGCCACAACCGGCGCCTCGCAGCGCAACCGTTCCGGGACTGGCACCGGGCAGCGGTCCCAGGCCCAGCAGCAGCCTCCCCTCCATCGGGATGTCGGCCTGCGGGATCGGGTTGTTGGGGTCGGCGCGCAGCGGCTGAAGCACCGAACCGTCGTTGAAGCGCATGACGCATTGATCACACGTGAACCGCGCCGAGTCCGCCCTGAGGGCACCGTTCCCCGGGTCGATCCAGAACTGCACACTGGCATGTTCGATGGCGCCGATCTCCGGCCCCGTCTGACTGTTGTTCACGACGCCGGTGACCGGATCGATCTGGGTGGCGCCGAAGGGTCCGGAGAAGCTGAATGTCACCACGCCCCTGGTGGGATCCAGGTTCTCGAAGCTGCCCACGACATGGAATTTGAGGACGAGCTTGCGAAGCGCATCGTCGGGGGTGGGAAGGATCGCAGCGTGCACGGGCGCGGTCGCCCCTCGTTGGGAGACGACACTGCCGGTCAACCCCGCCGCCATGGCGAGGGCTGCGGCGGAGAACCAGAATTTCTTCACGAATGTACCCCGGAGGCACGGCAGAGGCCGTCACGGAACGCCGCCTCCGTGACAGTGACGACGGCACCCGCGCAGGTGGACCGTCGCCCTGGCCGACCCGCCCGGTCCGTCGCCCCGGCAACATACCATGAGCAATCACACATATAGTGATACCAAACCGGAATGGCGTGATCAGCGGGTCGCATGACATCCGCACACCCTGCGAGACCGGTGAGGGGCGGGAGCGACCGGGAGCTGCGAGGCCAGACGCGCCTCGACCCTCAGGCGGCTTCGATCCGGCAGATCGGCACGTCCTGGGCGACCGTGTCGCCGACCCTGGCGGCCAGCTCACGGACCACGCCGTCGATGTGGGCGTGCACGCCGTTCTCCATCTTCATGGCCTCCACGACGGCGACGAGGTCGCCGGCCGTGACCCGCTGCCCCTCCTCCACCGCCAGGCGGACGACCGTGCCCTGCATCGGGGCACGGACGACGTCGCTCCGCGCCGGCTGGTCGTGGCCCCGCAGGGACCGGTCGGCGATGCCCGCCGCGACCGAGGCGGCGGCCGTCCCCCGGAGCAGGGCGAGACCCGGCAGCCGAACCCTGAGCGCCCGGGTGCCGATGCGGACCGCGACGGTGTCCGGAGGAGGATCCGGGACGGCGCCGGGTGGGGTGGCGCTGACGCCACCGGTGAGGTGGTGCTCCTCGATCCACCGCGTGTGGATGGCGAAGCCGCGGCCGTCGCCGACGAAGTCCGGGTGCTCGACCACCGAACGGTGGAAGGGGACGACCGTGGGCAGGCCCTCGATCCGGAGCTCGGCGAGGGCGCGACGGGCCCGGGCCAGCGCGTGGGTGCGGTCCCGGCCGGTGACGATGAGCTTGGCCAGGAGCGAGTCGAACCGGCCGCCGACGACGCTGCCGGCCGCGACGCCGCTGTCGATGCGGACGCCGGGTCCGCCGGGGAGCTCGAGGGCGGTGATGGTGCCCGGCACCGGCAGGAAGTTCCGGGCGGGGTCCTCGCTGTTCAGCCGGAACTCGAAGGCGTGGCCGCGACTGACGGGCTCGGCGGGCAGCTGCAGTGGCTCGCCCGCGGCGATGCGCAACTGCTCGGCCACGAGGTCGAGCCCGGTGGTCTCCTCGGTGACAGGGTGCTCGACCTGGAGCCGGGCGTTCACCTCGAGGAAGGACACGGTGCCGTCCTCCGCGACCAGGTACTCCACCGTGCCCGCGCTCTGGTAGCCGACCTCCCGGCAGATGGCGACGGCGGACTCGTGGATCGCCTGCCGCTGGCCGTCCGTCAGGAACGGGGCCGGCGCCTCCTCGACCAGCTTCTGGTGGCGGCGCTGCAGCGAGCAGTCGCGGGTGCCGACGACGACCACCGTGCCGTGCGTGTCCGCCAGCACCTGCGCCTCGACGTGCCGGGCCCGGGGCAGGTAGCGCTCGACGAAGCACTCGCCACGTCCGAAGGCCGCGGTCGCCTCGCGCCCCGCCGAGGCGAACAGCTCGCCGATGTCCTCGGCCCGATGGACGATCTTGATCCCCCGTCCCCCGCCTCCGAATGCGGCCTTGATCGCCAGCGGGAAGCCGTGACGCTCGGCGAACTCCTCCACCTCGCCGACGTCGCTGATCGGCCGGTCGGTCCCTGCCACCATGGGAGCGCCGACGCGGCGGGCCACGGCGCGGGCCGAGACCTTGTCGCCGAGTGCACGCATGGCCGGGGGCGGCGGACCGATCCACGTCAGACCGGCGCCGATGACGGCCTCGGCGAAGGAGGCGTCCTCGGCGAGGAAACCGTACCCCGGGTGGACGGCGTCGGCACCGGACTCCCTGGCCACCCCCAGCAGCGCGGTGCGATTGAGGTAGGTCTCCGCCGGTGCGTCGCCCGCAAGGCGGTGGGCCTCATCGGCCAGACGGGTGTGGGGAGCCCCCTCGTCGGGATCGGCGTAACAGGCGATGCTGCGCAGCCCCGCATCCCGGCAGGCGCGCACCACCCGGACGGCGATCTCGCCCCGGTTCGCGACCAGCACCGCGGTCACCGCTCTCGTGGTCACGACCGGCTCGCCGCCACGCCCGCTCGCTCGAGGACCTGGCGGGCCAGGCGGAGGTGGACGGCGTCCACCATCCGCCCGTCGACCACGGCCACTCCGAACGTGATCGCCGCCTCGACGACGCGCCGGGCGGCGGCGACCTCCGCCTCGCTCGGAGTGAACACGCCATGGGCGAGCGTGACCTGCCGGGGGTGCACGCACAGCTTCCCCGCGTAGCCGAGCGCGCGACCCGCCTCCGCGTCGGCCACGAAGGCGTCGTCGTCGTCCAGAGCGACGACGGCCTGGTCGATCACCGGTGTGCCGGCCAGTCGCCCCGCCAGCACCACCTCGCTGCGAGCGTGGAGGACCTCGAGCCCGCCGGGGGTCCGCCGGCCGCCGACGTCGGCGATGAAGTCCTCGGCGCCGAAGTAGGCGGCGGTGACGGCGCCGGTGCCGAGGACCTCGCGCGCCCGGCCCACCCCGAGTGCCGTCTCGACACCGACCACCAGGCACGCCTCGGCGCCCAGCGCGGTGGCGAGCCGATCGCCCAGCCCGGTCACGGCCTCGGGGTCGTCCGCCTTCGGGAGCACGACCCCGGCCGCGCCGCCGGCGACGGCGGCGGCCACGTCCGCATCGTGCCACGGCGTCCCGGGCGGGTTCACCCGCACCAGCACGGTGCTGCCGGGCACCCGGAGCTCCGCCCCCTGCACCGCCTCGCGGGCGGCGTCCTTGCCGGCGGCGGACACGGCGTCCTCGAGGTCGACGACGACCACGTCGGGTCGCCACCGTGGCACCTTGGCGAGCAGCTCGAGCCGGTGCCCGGGGACGAACAGGACGCTGCGGAACCTCATGCGGACGCCGGCACCGTCAGACGGGGCTGACGACGTGGTGGCGGCGGCCCGGCGTCCGTCCCCAGCCGTCGGCCGCCGCCAGGCGCGCGATCAGCTCCGCCCTCAGGGCGGGCGGGTCGACGACGGCGTCGACGACGAGCTCGCTGCCCAGGCGGAGAAGGTTCATCTCCGCCCCCTGCTCGGCCACCCGTGCGGTGATGTAGGCGGCGCGCTCCTCCGGGTCGGAGATCTCGGCGATCCGGTTGGCGTACATTGCGTTCGCCGAGGCCTCGGGCGACATCGTGCCGATCGTGGCGGTGGGCAGTGCGAGCGTGGCCCGAGGCTCGAAGCCGGGGGCGCACATCGCGTAGTAGCCGGCGGCGTACGCCTTGCGCATCACCACGGTGAAGCGGGGGACCTCGGCGCTCGCCATCGCCGTCAGCATCTTTGCGCCGTGGCGGATGATCCCCTGACGCTCGACGGCCACGCCCACCATGAACCCCGGGACGTCCTGGAGGAAGATCAGCGGGATGTTGAACGCGTCGCACAGCCAGATGAACCGTGCCGCCTTGTCGGCGGAGTCGACGAAGATCGCCCCGGCCCGCACCGACGGCTGGTTGGCCACGATCCCGATCACCCGGCCGTCGAGCCGGGCGAGGCCGGTGACCATCTCCTGGGCCCAGAGCGCCTTGATCTCGAAGAACGACCCGCCGTCGACGAATCGGTCGATCACGTCCCGAACGTCGTAGGCGAGGTTCGGATCGGTGGGGATCAGACCCTCGGGCCAGTCGAGGATGTCCGGGGGTCGGGACTCGATCGTCGCCGGCGGCTGCCGGAACGAGGCGGGCAGGTACGAGAACAGCAGGCGGGCGGCCGCGATCGCCTCCCAGTCGGCGCTGAAGACCTCGTCGCCACACCCCGAGACGGACGCGTGCATCATCGCCCCACCCATCTCCTCCAGGGTCGAGATCTCGCCGGTGACCTTCTCCGCCACCCGTGGTGACGCCAGGTACATCGAGGCGTTGCCCTCCACCATGCCGACCCAGTCCGTGAATGCCGGCATGTAGGCGCCGCCCGCGGCCGAGGGGCCGTGCAGGCAGCAGATCTGCGGCACCCGTCCGGAGAGGCGGATCTGGAGGTGGAAGATCGCGGCTGCGCCGCGACGCCCGGGGAAGAACCCCATCTGGTCCGAGAGGCGGCCGCCTGCGGCGTCGACGAGGTAGAAGACGGGAAGCAGGTCACGGTCGGCCCGCTCCAGGATCCGAACCTGCTTCTCGCAGCTCAGGCCGCCCCAGGAGCCGGCCTTGACCGTGAAGTCGTGAGCGATGACGGCGACAGGCCGTCCCTCGATGCGGCCGACGCCGGTGAGCACTCCGTCGGCCGGGAGGCCCGCGCGGCCTGCGTTGGCCAGCAGGCCGTCCTCCACCCATGAATCGGGGTCGAGGAGCAGGCGGAGGCGGTCGCGGACAGGGAGCTTGCCCGGCCACCTGGAGGCGTCGAGACCGGCGAGGGCGGCCGTCCGGGCGGCGAGCACGTCGGGCGCGGGATTCGGCGCCACGCTCAGGCGTCCGCGACCGGACGGCGGTACATGAGACCGGTGCGCCGGAGCCGGCAGACCAGCTCGTCGCGCTGGTTGTACGCCCGGTGCTCGAAGACGACCAGGCCGTTCTGTGGCCGGGACCGCGACTCCCTCGCCTCCACGACCTCGCTGATGACCCTGATCGTGTCGCCGGGGAAGACGGGGGCGGGGAAGGTCACGTCGCTGAGCCCCAGCTGGGCAACGATCGTGCCGAGCGTCAGCTCGGGCACCGACAACCCGACCACCAGCGCCACGGTGAACATGCTGTTGACCAGCGGCCGGCCGAACTCCGTCCCCGCGGCGTAGTCGGCGTCGAGATGCATCGGCGCGGGGTTCATGGTCATCGTCGTGAAGAGCACGTTGTCCGTCTCGGTCACGGTCCGGCGGATGACATGCTCGACCATGAACCCGACCGGCAATTCCTCGAACCACCGGCCCGACACGGCGCGGCCGCCAGCGGTACGGTCACCTGAGAGCACGCGCTTGACCCCCGGTCCGAGATTAATTATCGTTCATTCCGGTGGACATAATGTAGGCAGGGCCGATGGCGAAGTCAAGAGGGGTCTCGGCCGACGCGGTCCGCACGGCAGCCTGCGACCTGTTCGCCGACCGGGGCTACCGCGGGACGTCGATGAAGGACATCGCGCGCGCGCTCGGTGTGTCGGCCCCCAATCTCTACAACCACACCCTCGCCAAGCAGGACCTGCTCGTGGGGATCATGACCCTGGCCATGGATCGGGCCATCGCCGCGCACGACGCCGCGGTCGCGGGGGTGGAGGACCCGGCCGAGCAGCTGCGCCGGGCCACGGAGACGTCCGTCCTCGACTTCCTCGCCCACCCGGCCGAGATCACCGTCTGCAACACCGAGATCCGCAGCCTCGAGGAGCCGCACCGGGCGGCGATCACCGGCAGGCGAGACGCCTACGCCGCGCGCATCCGCGCGATCGTCGACCGCGGCTGCGCCGGCGGCCGGTTCTCCACCCTCCAGCCGCGCGTGGCCACGTTCGCCATCCTCGAGCTCCCGGCCAACGCCACGGCCTGGTTCAGGGAGCGCGGTGAGCTGTCGGCGGCTGAGGTCGCCCGCATCTACGGCCAGTTCGCACTGCACATCGTCGGCTATCAGAAATAGTGACTGGGATCGTATACTCCGGCGGGGGTGAACCGGAGAGGCACGCGGGAGAGCGAGGTGCAGGACCCATCGACGGGGGAGGGCCTGGATCGCTGCTCACCCACCGGTGTCCCGGCCGGGCACCGGACCGCCGCCCCGAGCCCGGACACCTTCCCGTTGATGGTCGAGAGCATCATCGACTACGCGATCTTCGCGATCAGTCCGGATGGCCGTGTGGCGACCTGGAACGAGGGAGCACGGCGGCTCAAGCAGTACGACGACCACGAGATCGTGGGACGTCATATCTCCACCTTCTACCCGCCGGAGGACCAGGCCTCCGGCAAACCGGAGCGGCTGCTGGCGACAGCGGACCAGGCCGGTCGTGCAGAGGACGAGGGATGGCGCATCCGGAAGGATGGGTCGCGCTTCTGGGCCAACGTCGTCATCACCGCTCTCCGTGGCCCGGAGGGAGGACTTCGCGGCTTCGTCAAGGTGACCCGGGACCTGACCGAGCGCAGACGCGCGGAGGAGGCGCTCCGCCAGAGCGACCAACGGTTCCGGGTCATGGTCGAGAGCGTGATCGACTACGCGATCTTCATGCTCGATCCGGACGGCGCGGTGGCGACGTGGAACGAGGGAGCGCGGCAGCTCAAACGGTACGAGGCGGCCGAGATCATCGGTCGTCATTTCTCCGCCTTCTACACGCCTGAGGACCGGGCCTCGTCGAAGCCTCAACGGTTGCTCGACGAAGCCACCCGCAACGGCCGTGTCGAGGACCAGGGGTGGCGCATCCGCAAGGACGGCTCCAGCTTCTGGGCGGACGCGGTGATCACCGCACTGCACGCCGGTGACGGCCGCCTCATCGGCTTCGCCAAGGTGACGCGCGACCTCACGGAGCGCAGGCGCGTCGAGGAGGCCCTGCGCGAGGCGGCCGAGCGTGAGCACGAGGCGGCGGAGCAGCTCCGCGAAGCCGCCCGGAGCAGGCAGGCCCTCGTGGCCATCGTCGCGCACGACCTGCGTGCGCCGATCAGCGTCCTCCATGGATCCGCCGACCTCCTCGTCCGCGACTGGGAGCGCCTCGACGAGGCGGACAGAGGGAAGCTGCTCGGCGGGCTGTTGTCGACCAGCTCCCGGCTTCGGGAACTCGTCGACGACGTTCTCGATCTCAGCCGCATCGAGGCAGGGAAGCTCGACTACCAACTGGATACCGTCGACCTCCTCGAGGTTGTCCTGCGCGCGGCTGGCGATGTGGATCCCGGCCGTCAGCGCATCGTCGTGGTCCCGCCCGCCGGGGGGGCGTTGGTACGGGGAGATGAGCGAAGGATCTGGCAGATCGCCACGAATCTGATGAGCAACGCCCTGAAGTTCTCGCCTTTCAGCGCCCCGGTCGAGGTGGTCGTCGACGTCGAGGGCGGGTCGGCTCGCGTCGCCGTGACCGACCGGGGCGTCGGGATCACCGAGGAGGAACAGCTGAGGTTGTTCCAGCCGTTCTCCCGGATTCGGGAATCGAGGGGCGCCGGTCCGGAATCGGGAACGGGGCTCGGTCTCTATATCGCGCGGTCGCTGGTGACGGCCCAGGGAGGCGACATCGGTGTGTCCAGCGAGCCCGGTGCCGGCTCGACCTTCCACTTCACGCTGCCGCTCGCCCTCTGAGCGACGTGCCTCGCCGCGGCCGGCCTCAGGCCCCCTTCACCCCTGGTCGGGCGCGGTGATCCGGGCGATCTCGGCCAGGTCAGCGGCGGTGGGCTGCCACTCACCGGCCCTGACGTTGGCAGCGACCTGCTCCGGCGAGGTGGCCCCGGCAATCACCGACGAGACGGTCCGCTGGGCGGCCAGGCCGCCGATCGCGACATCGAGCATTGTGATCGAACGCTCGCGCGCGAAGGCCTCGAGTTTCTCGAGCACATCAAAGGTATCCGCGGTGAGCACCGACTCACGTTTCCACACCTGGATCCGGCTGCCCTCGGGCGGGGCCTCGCCGCGTCGGTACTTGCCGGTGAGCAGGCCGCTCGCCAGCGGGAAGTAGGGCAGAAGACCGATCTCGTAGCGCTCCAGGGCCGGGACCAGGTCGGCCTCGATCGCGCGCTCGAGCAGGCTGTACCTGTTCTGCGCGCTGATGAAGCGCTCGAGGTTGCGGGTGCGCGCGATCCACTCCGCATCAGCCGTCTGCCAGCCGCTGAAGTTCGAATGACCGAGATAGCGTACCTTCCCCTCGTGGACGAGGTCGTCAAGGGTCGACAGGGTTTCCTCGATCGGGGTGGCCGGGTCGGGCACGTGCATCTGATACAGATCGATCCACTCGGTGCGCAGCCGGCGCAACGAGTTCTCGACCGCCCGGCGGATGTAGCGGCGCGATCCGCGCGCACCCCAGTCCATGCCGTTGTCCTGGCCGAGCCGGCGGACGTCACTGCCGAACTTGGTTGCGATCAGAACGTCGTCCCGGCTGCCCTGAAGGATCTCGCCAAGCCGCTGTTCTGAATCGCCATACGAGTCCGACGTGTCGAACAGGTTGATGCCGTGATCGAGGGCGGCATGGACGACCGCCCGGCTCTGCTCGAGATCGAGCTTCATCCCGAAGTTGTTGGTACCGAGGCCGACCACGGAGACGGCGAGACCGGACGTTCCGAGACGGCGTGGCGTCATGGTCACAGCATAGCGGGCGCATTCCGTCCGGCCGCCGCTCCTGACGGCAGCCGCCTTGGTCAGCGGCTCATCCCCCTCCCCTGGTGGCGGCCCGAACCGCGGGCCCCGGCATCAGGTGGAGCGACGCCGGTGCAGATGCTGCCGAACCACCCGTAGCCACCGTGGGCCGGCCTGGGCCGGCGGCTGCTCCAGTCCCTTCAGGCGTGCACGTGCGGATCGGAGCTGCCGGTCCGCCGCTGCCAGGCGCACGCGCAGCTCATCGCGCTCCCGCGTCACCTCCTCCAGGCGGCGCCGCAGAGCCCCCTCGGAATTCTGTGGTCTCGTCGCGACGCGGAGCGCCGGCTCCGCCACCTCGTCCTCGTCCGAGCCTCTCCGCGCACGCGAACGCTGGGCGAGTGCGTTCAGCACACCGTCGATCGCGCGCCACTGGTCGTCCAGCTCGGGATCGATCGCAGCCGCCGATCGCTCAGTGCTCATCCGTCATCCACCCCGGAGAGCGGTCTGCGCCTCCTCCGGTCCTCCGTCGAACGGCGCAGCATGGTCACTCTCGCTCTCATCATCGTCCAGCGGACGGCGGGTGGGCGACACCACCGCCGTGCACCCGCCAGAGACGATCGGCTCTTCCCAAAACTTGCGGCGACACGGGGAAGTATGTGACGGAGGGATGGTTCACACCGCTTTCGTGTCATCGGCGATCGGCCGCCGAGCGCTGGCCGGCCGACAGCCCTGAGCAAGGTTGGTCGGGTACCGTGGATGCTGTGGAAGCCCGTTCGGCGGCATGAGCAGGATTCTCGGTGCGGGTCTCCGCGCCGGCGCGGCGCTGGTCTTCGCCGCCGGGCTGGCAGGGTGCGGGTCGGCCTCGAGCGGTCAGGGCGGGCTCCCGCCGGCGCCACTCCCCACGCCGGCGATCACCACGCCACCCGCGGGCGGCCGTGTCGCCTATGCCGCCCTCGGCGCCTCCGAGACGTACGGGGTCGGCGCCAGCCCGATCTCCGACGGCTACGCCTACCGGCTGCGCGACGCCCTGCGGCTGACCGCCGCCGACTTCGCGGACGTGGCCATCCCGGGCGCGACCCTCGGCGACGCCTACCAGACCGAGCTGACCAACGCTCTCACCATCCAGCCGACGGTGTCGACGGTGTTCTTCGGCGTCAACGACATCCGTGCCGGGGTCCCGATCGCCCGGTTCACCTCGGACCTCAGCGACCTCGTCACCACCCTGCGGCGGGCCGGATCGAGGGTGCTCGTCGTCGGCGTCCCCGACCTCGGTGTCATTCCGGCGGTGCGGGCGGCGCTCCGCGGCGCCGACGCCGCGGCGCTCACCCGGCAGTGGAATGCGGCGATGCGGGGCGTCGCCGCCGCGACCGGTGCCGCCTTCCTCGACCTCGAGGAGCTCTCGAGGGAGATCTCGACCCATCCCGAGGAGATCGCCCCGGACGGCCTTCACCCGAGCGACGCGGGCCACGCACGGCTCGCGGCGGTCATCCTCGCAGCGCTCCGCTCACAGGGGTACGTCAGCGCATGACCATCGAGACCACCGGGCTCACCGAGACCTCCGAGCCCGCCGTCCTCGTCCCCACGCTCTGCTTCGAGGACGTTCGCACGTCGCTGTGGGCGGGCGGCGAGGAGGTTCGGATCCTGCGCGGGGTGAGCTTCCGGCTCGACCCCGGCGAGCTCGTCGCCCTGGTCGGCCCGAGCGGGAGCGGCAAGAGCACCATCCTCGGGATCGCCGCGGGCCTGGACGCGCCGACGTCGGGCCGCGTCGTCATCGACGGCACCGACATCAGCCGGATGCCCGAGCGGCCGCTGTCGCGGCTGCGCTCGCGGCGCATCGGCATGGTCTTCCAGTCGTACAACCTGCTGCCGACCCTGACTGCGCTCGAGAACGTCGAGCTGCCCCTGCTGGTCCCGGGCCAGCCGCGGCGGCCACCGGGCCGGGCGCGTGAGCTGCTCGCCGGGCTGGGTCTGGAGCACCGGCTCCACCACCGTCCGTCGCAGCTCTCGGGGGGCGAGCAGCAGCGCGTCGCCGTGGCCCGGGCCCTGGTCACCGACCCCACCCTGCTGGTCGCCGACGAGCCGACCGGGAACCTCGACACCGCAACCGGCGAGGCGCTCGTCGACGTGCTCCTCGAGGTGCGACGGCACCACGGGACCACGGTGCTCGTCGCCACCCACAACGACGCCCTGGCGCGGCGGGCCGACCGGGTGCTGCGGGTCCGCGACGGGGCGCTCGAGTGACCGGCGCGCTCCGCCTCGCCCTGCGGTACGTGCCCAGGGCGCTGGCGCGCGGCGGCCGCCGCGCCGTGGTCACGCTGCTCTGCATCGCCGTCGGGGTTGCGGCGATCGTCGCCCTCGAGGTCGCGGCGCTGTCCGTCGGCGACGCGCTCACCACCAACGTCCGCGCCGCCAACGGTGGCGACATCTCGGTGTCGACCAACTCCGCGCCGCTCTCGTCGAGCGACCTCGCCGTGCTCCGGCAGCTGGCCGCCCGCGGCGTGGTCAGCCGCTGGACCGCGGTGAGCCGGGTCCACGCCACCGCGGGCACCCCCGGCGGCCGCCTGGTCCCCTTCGACGCCGCCGTCGTCGACACCTCGACCTACCCCGTCGGAGGCCAGCCCACCTTCGTCACGCCCGCCGGCGGCAACGTCCAGCAGCTGCTCCGCCGTCCCGGCGACGTGCTCGTCTCCGCCGTGCTCGCCGACGAGCTGGGGGCGCATGCCGGCTCGCCGCTCCACGTCGACGGCGTCGGCGGAACCGGCCTGCAGGCGACCGTCCGCGGGGTGCTCGCCCAGGCGTCGCTCGAGCACGCGGCGGTGATGTACGTGCGCCTCGCCGACGCGGGCACGCTGACCTCGGCCCCACCGCAGTACGTCTCCGTGTACGCGAACGTGAACGGCGACGCCACCTCCACGGCTGCGCTGCTGCGCCAGGCCTTCCCTCAGGCGGGGATCACCACCGTCGCCGAGGCGGTGGCGAGCGCTCAGCAGCAGGTCCACGACTTCCACACCTTCGCCCTGCTCTCCGGCCTCGTCGCCCTGCTGGTCGCCGGGGTCGGGATCCAGAACGCGATGCAGTCCTCGCTGGCGTCACGGATCACCGAGGTCGCCATGCTCAAGGCGCTCGGCAACCCGCCGGCCGTCGTCGGCGGCCTCTTCGCGCTCGAGGCGGCCGCCCTCGGCGCCGCCGGCGGGGCGGTCGGCACGGCGGTCGGGATCGGGGTGAGCAGCGCCGTCACCGCGGCCGTGGTGCGTGCCACCGGGCTGGCGGCGTCGGCGCACGTCGACCCGGGGGTGGTCCTCGAGGGCATCGGTCTGGGCCTCGGCGCCACCGTCCTCTTCTCGCTGCTGCCGATCAGCGGGGCGGTCGCCGTCCGCCCCCTCGGCCTGATGCGCGGCGACCTCCTGCCCGCGCGGCGCTCGGTGCCGCGGCAGCTCGGCCTCCTGCTCGTCGTCGTCGCACTCTTCGCGCTGCTCGCCGCCTACGTCACCGGCGACCTCCAGGCGTCGGTCCTCCTGGTCAGCGGCGGGGTCGCGATCTGCGGCCTCCTCACCCTGCTCTTCGCGGCGGCGGTCGGTGCGCTGGCGCGGCTCCGGCGGCCGGCGCACACGGCGACCGCAGCCGGGGTCACGGCCGTGTCGGTCGTGGCCGTCGCCGTGGTGGCTCCGCGCGCGCCCGCCCTCGCGCCGCTCGCGCTGCTCGCGCTCGCCGTCTGGGTCGCGGCCGCGCTCGGCCCCCAGCGCTGGCGACTCTGGCTGCTGATGGCGGGTCGGAGCCTCGACCGGCGGCGCACCCGCAGCGCCGTGACCATCGTCGCCCTCTTCGCCGGCGCACTCTCGGCGGGGCTCACGATGACGATGGCGTCCGCGCTCCACGGGCAGATCACCGATGCCATCGCCAGCAGCGGGTCGACCAACCTCGTCGCCGTGGCCACCGACCCGTCGCGCGACGCGCTGCTCCGGAGCGCAACCCGCCTGCCCGGGGTGCAGATCTCGCAGGCGACGGTGATCGCCGCCGGACGCGCCACCGCGATCGACGGCGTGCCGGTGGCCGCGGCGCCGGCGCCCAACGCCACCGACGACCCCGGTGAGGGCCGTCTGCGGGCCCTGAACGGGCTGACCGGGTACGCCCTCGGCTCCGGGGACCTCCCCGGCTCGATCCGGGTGAGCGAGGGCCGGCCGCTGGGACCCGCCGACGCCGGCACCACCAACGTCCTCGTCGACCGGTCCCTGGGTGGGCCGCCCACATCGCTCCATCCAGGCTCGACCGTCACCCTCGCCGACGCCACCACCGGCAACCGGGTGACCGTGACCGTGGTCGGCACCTATGGGCGGGCCGGTCTGCGCAGCCAGCTGACGTCCCGCTACTCGCCCCGCGTCCTCGGCGACGAGACCGCCGCGCGCAGCCTCGCCGGCGGGGGCGTGGAGACGGTGCTGAGCATGTCCATCGCCCCGGCACAGCTCGACGCCGACAGCGTGGTGCTCCAGCGCGCCGTCCCCAGCGCGCTCGTGGCCAACGTCAACGACCTCACCGTGGTGGTGAGGACGGTCCTCGACAACCTCCTGCTGGTGCTCACCGTGGTCACCGCGATGGTGGTGCTCGCCGGGATCGCGGTCGTCGCCAACAGCGTCACCCTGGCGCTGATCGAGCGGGCGCGCGAGGTCGCCCTGCTGAAGTCGGTCGGCTTCGGACCCGGGCACGTCCTCACCGTGGTGGTGCTCGAGCACGGGCTCGCCGGATTCCTCGCGAGCGCGGCCGGGGTCGTGTCGATCGCCACCGCGCTCGCCATCCTCTCCCGGCAGGTGCTGGACACCCCGATCGCCGTCAGCGTGGGCATCAGCGCGGCGCTGGTGAGCGCCTCGGTCGTGGTGACCGCGCTCACCGCGTGGCTGGCGGCGCGCAGCGGAGCCTCGGCCCGGCCGTCGACGGCGCTGCGCAACTCCTGAGCGTGCCGGGAGCCCGACCCCCGGGAGTCATGGACCCGTCACCGCCCAGGAGGACGATCCGCCGGTGAGCCTGCGCGACGGCTTCGTCCTCGCCCTCCGGAGCGCCCTCCGCCGCCCGGCGCGGACGGCGCTGACGGTGGTCGCCGTCGCCCTCGGAAGCGCCCTCCTGGTCGCCCTCGCGGTGATCTCGCAGGTCGCCGACACCCGGGTGATCAGCCAGCTCGGCAGGGGCGGCCCGGCCACGGCGATCGATGTCGCCGCCGCCGCTCCCGACCCGGTGTCCCCGGGCAGTGACAACCCGACCCTGGGGCCGGCGAAGAACCTCGACGACGCCGCCCTGGCCGCCATCCGGCGCCTGCCGCACGTGACCTCGGCCCTCCCGATCGTCTCGCAGCCGGTCGTCGTCGTCCCGCCGCCGCGCGGCCCCGCCATCCCGACCCTCGCCGGCGACGACCCCGACCGCGGCCTGCCGCGGCCCTTCACCACCACCGCGGTCGGCATCGACCTGGGCGCGGTGCGCGACCTGCCGGTGACCCTCCTCGCCGGCCGGCTGCCGGCGGGCGGCTCGACCGTGGAGGTGGCGGTGACCCTCGACTACCTGGACCGGCTGCACCTCGACCTCCGGCGGCCGCAGGCGGTACTCGGGACCGAGGTGGAGATCGGGGCTCCGCAGGTGCCCGCGCAGCCTCCGGCACAGAACCGCGCCCGCTGGTCGCGGGCGGCGATCACCGGCGTGGTCGCCCAGCAGGTCGGCGGCGGGACCCTGCTCACGTCACTGACGCTGGCGCGCACCGAGCGCGCCTGGCAGCTCGCCGGGGTCGACGGGAGGAGCCTGGGGCTCCCCCTGCCGGTCTCCGAGTACGCCAGCATCGTCGTGGTCGCAGACTCGCTCGGTTCGGTCCACGCGGTGCGGGCCGCGATCAGCGGTCTCGGCTACTCGACCAGCGCGCCGGAGCAGCTGGTGGCCACCGTGCAGCGATACCTCCACGTCGTCGACGTCGTGCTCGGAGCGATCGGGCTCATCGCGCTCCTGATCGCGGCGCTGGGCATCACCAACGCCCTGCTCGCCGCGGTCCGCGAGCGGCGCCCGGAGATCGGCGTCCTCAAGGCGATCGGTGCCCGCGACTCCGACGTCCTCCGCTGGTTCCTGACCGAGGCGCTCATCTGCGGGGTCGCCGGCGGCCTCCTGGGGGCGCTCGGCGGCCTCGCGGCGGTGGCGTTGACGGCCGCGGCGGTCAACGGCTACCTCGTCCAGCAGGGGCTGGAGGGAGTCGATCTGGGCGGAGCGCCGTGGACGACGGGCCTCGCCGGTGTCGCCGGCTCGGCGGTGCTCGCCCTGCTCGCCGCGGCCTGGCCGGCGCTGCGTGCGGCGCGGCTGCCGGCGCGCGATGCGATGGCAACCACGTGACCCGCTCGCGCTTCGCCGCGGTGGCCACCGCCGCGGCGGCCCTCGCCGCCTGCGGAACCGCGCAGACAACACCGGCGATCGCCCCGGGCCCGGTGCTCGCTCCCGCCGGGATGCCCGTCGTCTTCGCCGCGCTGGGGGCCAGCGAGACGGCGGGGGCGGGCCTCTCCGACATGTCCCTGCAGCTGCGGGCGGCGTGGCCTCAGCTGTTCTTCAACGCGGCGCTCCCGCGGGCCGCGACCTATTACAACTACGGCGTCGGAGGGATCACCGCGGCCGAGGCGCTGCAGCTCGAGGTGCCCGCCGCACTCGCCGTGCATCCCACCCTGGCCACGGTGTTCTTCACCCTCAACGACCTGGTGCGGGGGGTGAGCAGCGCCCGATTCGAGGCCGACCTCGACGTCATCGTCCACGCGCTGCGCCAGGGCGGCCGGGCCACGGTGCTCGTCGCCAACACCCCCCACCTCGAGGACCTTCCCGCCTACCGCGCCTGCCTGTCGCCGCTGCGGGCGTCGACCTGCCCGTTTCCCACGCCGGTGACGGTGCCCCCGCCGAGCGAGGTGGCCGCGCTCGTCGACGCCTACGACGCCGCCGCAGCCCGCGTCGCCGCGCGCGAGGGGGCGATCCTCGTCGACCTCGCGGCGAACAGCGCGGACGTCATCGCCCGTCCCGAGCTGGTCGCCGAGGACGGATTTCACCCGAGCCCTCTCGGGCACGCGGAGATCGCGCGCCTCTTCGCGGTCGCGTACGCGCAGCGACGCTGACCCGGCCGGAGCCGCTCACCGGCGTCACCGCCCGGCGAAGTACTCGTCGGTGGCGATGACCGACGCGATCAGCAGCTCGTCCCGAAGGCCCGACTGCATGCGGCCGGTCCAGTAGGCGAGGCCACCGGCGTCGGGCTGGTGGCCCAGGAAGTGCTGGAAGACGCCTCGGACGAGGTTCTGGTAGCCCTCGGTGCTGGTCAGGATGGACGCCGACACCAGGTAGCGGGGCGCGCCGGTGTCGAGCCGTCCCCCCCAGTACGCCAGTCCTCCGGGCTCGGGACCGCGTCCGAGGATGTCGTCGTAGAGGACGCGCACGTAGGTGAGGTTGTCGTCGTGTCCGCGCAGGTGGAAGTACTCGTCCGACCCGATCAGGCTCTCGGCGAGCTGCTCGAAGGTCGCTCCCCTGGCGATGTACCCCACCCAGAAGCCCTCGCCCCCGCTGTCGGTGGCGCGCTGGAGGAACCGCGAATAGAGCGCCTGCACCTGGAGGCCGCGGTACTCGGTCGAGGCGGTCAGGCTGGTGGCAACCGGGTACCGGGGTTGACCGGCGTCGATCAGCCCGCTCCAGTATGCGAGGCCGCCGGCATCGGAGGGGCGCCCCAGCAGGTCCCGGTAGACACGGCTGACGAACCCCTGCGTACCGGCCGGCGCAGCCGGGGGCGCGGTCCCGTGGATGCTGCCCATGCCGGTGGGGCCGTCGTATCCGGGCTGTGCAGTGCAGAGATAGCCGGGCGTGCACACGCCGTTGCTGCCGCTGACCACATCGTTGGCGGCGCCGGGCAGATACAGGGAGGAGGCGCCGGCTCCCGGCCGGGTGGCTCCACGCAGCGCATATCCGGCCGCGACGATCGGAGCGGCGGCGCTGGTGCCGCCCACGCGCATCCAGCCCCCGTTCGCGTAGCTGTCGTACACGGCGACGCCGGTGCCGGGATCCGCGACGGCCGCCACGTCCACGACCGTGCGCCGAGAGCAGCCCGTGTCCTTCTGCCAGGCCGGCTTCGTCTCGTAGGCGCTGCAGCCGCTGCCGCCACCGCTCCACGCGCTCTCCGACCAGCCACGGGGGTCCGACGAGGGGCGAAGGCTGGTGCCACCGACGGCGGTCACGTAGGGGGAGGCGGCCGGATAGTTGACCCCGTAGCCGCCGTCTCCGCTGGCGGCGACGATGGGCACACCGGGGTGGTTGAAGAGCGCGTCGTCCTGCCGCTCGGCGGGGTACTCCGGCACTCCGAAGCTGAGGCTGAGCTCGGTCGCGCCCAGCGCCAGGGCCTCGTGCACCGCCTGGAAGACGTCGCCCAGGACGTCGCTGTTCGCCTCGACCAGCAGAATGGAGCAGAGTGGGCAGGCCGCCGACGCCATGTCCAGGTCGACTGACGTCTCCGTCGCCCAGTTCACCTGCGGCGGCGGATACCGGGTTCCGCCCTGCTGGTCGACCTTGCGGAAGCACCCGTTCACACTGGTGCAGGGTGACAGGGAGAACTGGCCCCGGTAGACGGCGAGATCCGCCTCGGCCGACGGATCGTCGTAGGCGAGGACGACGGCCAGCACGTGCCCGCGCCCGCCGCCGGCCGATGCGAGCCCGTACGCCGAGGTGAGGTCTGCCGGGGAGTAGCTGTTCGGGAGCGGACCCGCGCCCAGGGCGCTGCTCTCGACCCGGCCGCGGCGGGTGCTGACGTCGGCGAGGCAGCGCACGTGGCCCGGCGGGGCCGCTCCGCACACCCCGGCGCTGCCGAGCCCTGCGCCGTCCAGGGTGGTGACGGTCGCCGGGGTTGCCGTCGCCACCCGGGCCGGGCCCGTTCTCCCCTGGGGTGCCGCCAGCAGCAGCATCATGACCAGGAGCCACCCTGCTCCAGCGAGCTCGCGGAGGGCGCGGCGGCGGTGTCCTCCCCCTGCACTCATCGAGGTGGTAACGGGGCGCCGCGCGGTTTCTGGCGGCGCTCGGACGGTCACCCGCTGACCGCCGCTGCGGTCTCTGTGGAAACCTGAGAGCCGGCAGGCCTGGATTTCTCGTTTTCCTGCACGGATCCGGGCAGCCCGTCCACGTACGCTGGGGCACGCCTTATCGATCGATAGGGAAGTCCGATCAGCATCGGCCCCCTGAGGCGTTACCGGCGGAGGAGTGACTATGCCCGCGGCAGACCCTGTCGATGCGAACATTCGGAGGAGGCGAGGCGGCGGCCGGCGGCTCCTCGGCCTATCGGGAGCACCGCTGTTGGCGATTCTCGCCGCGGTCTCGGTGCCGCAGGGGGTGGCCCACGCCGGTGCTGTCCCGGGCACCAGCTTCTCCGGCAGCTACTCGAACGCGGCCGGCACCCGGGCCTACCTCGGGTACGTGCCGTCCTCCTATCACGCCGGGACGCCGGTGCCGCTGGTCGTCGCCCTGCACGGGTGCACCCAGACGGCGGACGGGTTCCGTCAGCTGACCCAGATGGACAGCCTGGCCGCGTCCAGGAACTTCATCGCGGTCTATCCCGAGCAGCCGTCGAGTGCCAACTACCTGCAGTGCTGGAACTGGTTCAACAGCCAGGACCAGCAGCGCGGATCGGGTGAGCCGGCCCTCATCGCCGGGATCACGCAGTGGGTCGAGCAGCACTACACCGTCGATCCGAGGCGGGTGTATGTCATGGGCCTCTCCGCCGGAGGGGCGATGGCGTCGGTCATGGGAGCGACCTATCCCGATCTCTACGCGGCGATCGGGGTCGGGTCGGGGATCGAGTACGGGGCCACCGGGATCCAGTACGTGGCGGGGTTCGGCGGCCTCGATCCGACCCAGGCAGGGACGATGGCCTACCGCGCCATGGGCGCACATGCTCGGGCGATGCCGGCACTGATCTTCCACGGCGGTCAGGACACCACCGTGCCGGTGATCAATGCCACCGACCTCGTGCGGCAGTGGCTGACCACCGCCGACCTCGCCGACGACGGCAGGGCCAACGACGGCTCGATCCCCGCCTCGCCCGCCCAGACGCTGAACCAGCAGAGCCCCGGCGGGGTCCCCTACACGGTCGCCAAGTACGTGGACGGCCACGGGCAGGAGCTCCTCCAGTACTGGCTGGTGCCGAGCATGGCTCACGCATGGTCGGGCGGCTGCGCCTGCCAGCCGTATGCGAGCCCGTCCGGCCCGGACGAGACCCGCGCGATGTACGACTTCTTCGTCAACCATCCGATGCCCGCGAGCGGTGTGTCGACACCGCCCGCGACGACACCCCCGGTGCTGCCCTCCATCCCCGGGCTGCCCTCCCTCCCGGGCCTGCCCACACTCACCGGGCTCCCCGGGCTCCCCACGCTCCCCGGGCTGACGGCCATCCCCGGCCTCCCGACCCTCCCGAGCCTCTCCGCACTCTCCGGGCTGCCGGCACTCTCCGGGCTGTTCGCACTCCCCGGGCTGTCGACCCTCCTGGGATTGTTGAGCCTCCCCGGGCTGTAGACACCCGGACACCCGGGGTCCTGTCACCAGGGGCACCCCTCCATCCGGGAGCCTTCGCGGCACCGACGCGGCGCTGCGGAGGCTCCCCTCCACGTCGCTGCCCGGGGCCGACCCTGATGGAGGAGCCCGCCGGTCAACCACCTCCCTGGCCGACCGCCAGGGGTGCGCCGCCGGGGAGCGGAGCGAGACCCTGGCGCTCGAGCACGGCGAGCATCTCGGTGGCGAGAGCCCGGTGCCCCTCGACGGTGGGGTGCACGTCGCCGTGGGCGAGGTCGACCAGCGTGCCGAGCGGCACGGCGCCTCCGTTGATCGCCGCGTGCCAGTCGGCGACGGCGGCGTTGCGCTCAGCCGCGACGGCGGCGATCGCCGCGTCGGCCTGGTCGACCGCCTGCGAGGCGGCGAGGTCGGACGGAGCGTAGGGGTCGTAGAGGTTGGCGAGGATCACGCGGACGCCGGGCGCCGCGGCGGCGAGGTCGCCCACGATGCCGCTCAGCCGGGTGTACAGCTGCGCCAGGGTGGTGGTGAGCGGCACCCCGTCGCGACGGGCGTTGAGCAGGTCGTTCGCCCCCAGCTCGACGACGATGAAGCGCAGCGTGGTCGCGTGGGCGCGCACCGCATCCAGTGCAGCCGAGCGCTGCGAGGTGCCGCTGAGCCAGCGGGCGAGCTGGACCAGGGGGCATGCGGAGGCGTAGCTCGCCGTCGTCTCCCCCGGGCAGGCGAGGTCGTCGGCGACCGGTCCGCCGGCACCGAGCATGGGCTGGATCTGCGTCACCCAGGACGAGTTGGTCCCGAAACGCCTCGGGTCGACGGTCAGGCCGAAGGAGATCGAGTCGCCGACGACCAGGAACCACGGCCGGTCGGCGACGTCCTCCGCGCCGGCGCGAGGGAAGATGGCGGCGGCGTCGGCGGTCGGCACGGGGGTCGCGGGAGCGGCGCTCGCGGTGACCGCGGGTGACGCCGGCCGCCCCGCTGTGGGATGCGCGGACGGCGTGGCGAGCACGGCCACCGCGACCAGGGCGGCGACGAGGCCGGCGAGGCCGCCGCCGATCCACCGGGTACGACGGTCACCCACGTGAGCCGGCCCCACCGAGGCACGGCGGGCGACGTGCGACGGCGATTGCGGCCACGCCCCCATCCTACGCGGCCTTCGGAGACGACGCCGGCGACCCACCGGCTTGTCACCCGGCGTGACGGCCGGGTCGGTGGCACACCGGCGCGACGATCCCGATGCCCACGGTGGCGTAGGTGCAGTGAGCGGTGTCGGCCCGTGCCCGTACCGCGCCGGGCCAGGCGGTGACGCTGACCGTGGCGACGGCGAGGACGGTCACGCCGAGACTGATGAGCTTGCGCATTCGCACTCCATGTCGCCATCAGTCTCGGTGCGGCTGAGGGATGCGGGGAACCGGTCGATCGGCCGGTCATCCCTGTCGAGCCGGCCGGTGCGGGTGCTCGGGCTCAGGGCCGCGCGCGCGTCCTCCCCGATCAGCTGAACAGCGTGCGCGGGCGCTCCTGCAGCACACCGTCGACGTGGAGGTCGACCCTCTCGTTGTAGAAGCTGGCCAGCCCGGCGATCTTCTGGCTCTCCGGAAGGGGTGTCCGGTAGATCCACACCGCGTCGGTGTGCACCCCGTGCCCGGTGTCGAGCGACCAGTAGGCGGCGGTTCCCTTGTAGGGGCAGTGCGATCGGGTGGCCGACGGGCGCAGCAGCTCGATGCGGACGTCGGTCAGCGGCAGGTAGTAGCGCGGCGGGAGGCCGGTCTCGAAGAGGATCCTCGGCTGGTGGGACTCGGCCACGACGACGCCGTCCACCTCGACGCGCACGTGTCGCGAGCTGCCGAGGATGTCGACGCGGGTGTACGGGTCGCGCGGGTGGGTGTAGACGGGCTCGTCCTCCTCGAGCCACTCGTCCATCGCGTCCCACTCCAGGCGGACGGTGTCGCGCAGCGGCTCGAGCGGCGAGTCGGGGTACCGGCGCGCCGCCCCGGGCGCGATCGCCGTCCCCACCCGGACGTCCAGGATCTGGGCGTCGCCGCGGCTCGGCGAGTGCTCGACCCGACCGGTGGGGACCAGCTCGGCGCGGATGTCCTCCACGGGGAGGTAGTAGGTGGGGTAGTACGGCTTCTCCCAGACGAACAGGGGCCGCGCCGAGTCGGCGACCAGCCGGCCCGCCAGGTAGGCCCGCACCCGCTTGTGGCCCGGCTCGGTCCGCACCCGCCCGCGGACGGTCGTCCCCGTGGTCGTCTGCGTCATGCTCATCTCCTGTCCGGTTGCTGTGGTCGAGCGTAGCGCACCCGCTCTCGACGCCGACTCAGCTGTGGGAGGCGTGAGCATGGCCGGCGTGGAGACGGGGATCGACAGGGGACGTGTCCGGGAGCTGATCGGGAGGCTGATCGAGTACATGACCGGCGGGGCGATGTGCCTCGGCATCTGGCTGGGCGACGAGCTCGGCCTCTACCGGGTGATGGCCGGGGCCGGACCGCTGAGCGCGGACGCCGTGGCCGAGCGGGCCGGCTGCCACCCCCGGCTGGTCCGCGAATGGCTCGACGGGCAGGTGGCGGGCGGGCTGGTCGACCGCCAGGCGGACGCCGACACCTACGCGCTCGGCGCGGAGGCGGCGATGGCCCTCGCCGACGACACCACACCGATCTTCGTCGCCCGCGGCATGAACACCCTCGGGTCGATGTTCATCGACATGGACAGGATCGTCGCCGCCTTCCGAGGTGACGGCGGGCTCAGCTGGGGCGAGCACCACCCCTGCCTCTTCAAGGGCACGGAGTGGTTCTTCCGCACCGGGTACCGGGCCCACCTGCCCGCGGAGTGGATCCCCGCGCTCGAGGGGGTCGGGGAGAAGCTCGAGCGGGGCGCCAGGGTCGCAGACGTCGGCTGCGGCCACGGCGCCTCGGTGGTGGTCATGGCCGACGCCTATCCGAGCTCGCGGTTCTGGGGCTTCGACTACCACGAGCCCTCGATCGACACCGCCCGCGAGCGCGCCGCCGAGGCCGGGGTCGCGGAGCGGACCAGCTTCGAGGTCGCCTCCGCCAAGGACTACGGCGGCACCTTCGACCTCATCTGCTTCTTCGACTGCCTGCACGACATGGGCGACCCGGTGGGGATCGCCCGCCACGCCCTCGAGCGCCTCGAGCCGGACGGCACCGTGCTGCTGGTCGAGCCCTTCGCCATCGACGGCCGCGAGGCCAACATCGCCGGCAACCCGCTGGCAGCTCTGCTGTACACGACGTCGTCGGCGATCTGCACGCCCAACTCGCTCTCCCAGGAGGTCGGTCTCGGCCTCGGCGCCCAGGCCGGCGAGGCCCGTCTCCGCGAGGTCTTCCGGGAGGCCGGGTTCACCCGCTTCCGCCGGGCGGCCGAGACCACGATGAACCTCATCCTGGAGGCGCGCCCCTAGCCGCCCTGGCCCGCCACCGGCGCACCGCGAGGACGATCGCGACCAGGCCGGCGACGGCGAGGCCGGGCACCAGCACCCGTTCCCGGACCGCGCCACCCGGGCAGTCGCCGGACAGCGGGCGCAGCGTGACCACGCTCGGGCAGGGCGGGCGCACCCGGAGCAGGCCCCAGAGGCCCGCCTCCTGGTAGGGGCCGCGGTGATCGCCGTAGAGGTAGTCGCCGGGCAGCCGGTCGGGCCCGCCCGCGCCCCCGTCGAGGCGCAGGGTGAGCGCCTCGAGCCCGCCGAGCGCCACCGAGCCCGCCATCCGGGTGCCGGGCCGGCCCGGCTCCTGCGGCCATCGATGGCCCTCGACGCTGAACACCTGCGCCTGCTCGCTGGTGGCGCCGATCACGTGGAGCCGCATCGGGTCGCCGGCGTAGGCCTCGACGAGCGGGGTCGACGGGTCGCCGTGGACGTCGCTGCGGAAGACCCGCGCGCGGTCGGGCACGCGGAGCAGACGGTCGGCGACCGGGGCGGCCCGGTAGTTGATGCCGACGGTGCCGTCGACGTGCTCGGCGTAGGGCATACGGTGGGTGCCGATGCCCGCGTCCTCGTCCTGGAGGAGGAGGGTGACGTCGCGGTAGGCGGGGCCGGACGGCGGGTGCACGTCGACCCTCCAGGCGGCGCGGCCGGACCCGTCCGCACCGGTCACCGGATCGGTGTAGCCGGCCCCGCGGGGACCGACGACGATGGCTCCGAAGAGGCCGAGCCGCGGGGTGCGCAGGACGTCGCCCCAGTCGCGCACCAGCGCCGCCGTCTCCCCGATCTCCGGGTGGGCGTAGTAGGTGTAGGTGCGCGAGGCGCCCGGGGCCACCGCCTGCGGCGCGTCGCGACCGGCGGCGACGCCGCCCGAGGCCCGCGGATCGGCGGCGAGCATGTCGGCGTGGAACGACACCGCGCCGCCGGTGGTGGCGTTGCGCAGCACCACCTCGATGCAGTCGCCGACGTCGACGTGGAGCACCAGCGGCTCGGCGGGCCGGCGCCCCGCGAGCACCGCCTCGCGGTCGCTCTCGAGCACGTAGATGCGGCCGGTGGCGCCCTCCAGCATCGGCAGCGGCGCCTCGACCGCGGCGACGGCGAACCGCCGGCGCGGCGCCCCGGGCGGGCAGACGGTGACCGCCGGGGCGGGAGGACGCTCGTGGCCGGGGAGCGGCTGGAGCCCCTGTCCCCGGCCGCCCTCGTGGACGCGCAGCAGCCCCCAGCTGCCCTCGCGGAGCTTGAACGACCTGCCGTTGTAGTACAGGTAGTCGCCGGGCATGCCCTGGGCGCCGCCGGCGCGGGGCAGCACGAGGTCGTACCGCTCCGAGATGCCGACGTCCACGGTGTCCACCGGCGGCGAGCTGCGGCTCTGGGACTCGACGCGGAACCAGTGCCCGTCGACGTGCAGAGTGTGGACGTCGTTGCTGGCGCCGACCAGGGTGCGCACGGTGACGGGATCGCCGAGGTAGGCGTCGAGGACGGGCGTCTCCGGATCGCCGATCTCGGCGCTGCTGAAGCGCAGCGCTGGGTCGCGCGAGCGCTGCTCGACCGGCTCGACGCGCAGGTTCATCGAGCTTCCGCTGGAGCGATCGATGGCGGTGAGCGGGTTGTCGTCCATCAGGAAGAGCACGAGCTCACGGAAGCTCCCGGTCACGTCGACGGAGAGGGGAGCGGCGGTGCGGATGTCGGCGATGGGACCGCTCTGCAGCTCGGCGCCGGTGCGGGGGTCGTGATAGGTCGACCCCGGAGGCTCGGAGACGAACGCCCCGGCGAGCCCGTGCTGGCCGGAGAAGAGGACGTTGACGTGGTCGTGGAAGAAGGCGGTGCCGAACTGCACGTCGGGATACCAGCGATAGCGGACGAACTCGGTGCTCACCACCTCGCCCGCGGCGTGCGCGCTCTGCAGCGGCGCGTCGAGCGAGAGGGTGTCGCCCGCGACCGCCTGGACGGTCCGGGTCTCGAAGGAGCGGTCCTGGTCCACCCCGACGCCGACCAGCTCACCCGGCTGGAAGCGGGCGGCGCCGCCGACCCGGAGGCTGCGGTCGCCGGCGGCGCCGGCGGCGGTCAGCGTCTCGCCCTCCGAGCGGAAGGGCCGCACCGTCTGCTCGTAGTTGAAGCCGGTGTCCACCCCGTCGCTCGCCTGGACGTCGAACTGCATGAAGTGGATGTGGGCGCTCACCTTGCTGAGGGGCTGGCCCTGGACGTCCTCGAGCTCGCTGCGGAAGAGAACGTCGACACAGTCCTCGCCGGCGTTGGCACGGAGCGCGAGGGGGACGCGGCGGCGGGGGTCGGCCCGCACCGCCTCCTCCTCGTCGCGGAGCACGTAGATCTCGCCGAACGGGTCGACGATGTTCAGGCGGCGGTTGAGCGGCACCGGCACCGTGATCGCGTTGATCGCCAGCGTCCGCAGGCGCGCCCCCGCCGGGCAGAGGCTGCCCGGGCCGTCCGCCCCCGGCGGCGGCGGCCCCTCCCCTGCCGGCGTCGGGTCGAGGAACGGCGCCGGGCCGTGGTTCGGGGCGAAGGGCGGTCGTCGCCCCAGGTGCGGACGGAGGAACGGATACGCGAGCCTGCCGGTGGCCGGGTCGAAGAGCAGCGGAGGCCGCCGCCCCGGGCTCGGTGATCGGTACCCGGGCCAGCTCTGGTCGCTCTCGGCCTCGCCGAGGTAGCGGTCGCCGCTGCGGCTCCAGTCGAGCACCGCGGCGTCGTCGCCGCGCGGGATCCCCGCCGGCGGAAGCTGCCGTTCGACCCATGCGGCCAGCGAGGACGCGTCGATGGCGGCGCTCCTGCCGTGGGTGGACACGGTCCGGCCGGCGAGGAGGTCGGAGGTCACCGCCGCCTCGACCCGGCCGGCGCGGTCGGCGAGCTCGTGGAGCGGAGCCAGGGAGTCGGTGGACGACGCCCCGTCCTGGCGGGTGTTGTAGACACGCCAGATCCCCCACATCCCCGCGAAATAGTGGTGGGTGACGTGGCAGTGGAACATGAAGTCGCCGGCGCTCTGCTGGCATCCGCCGCTGCCGCACTCGTCGGTGACGTCGAAGGTCTCGGAGGGACCGATCGACTGCGAGTCGGTGCGCTCCGAGGCCCGGGGACGCAGCGGTGGATGCTTATCGAGCCCGCTGTCGAAGGCCCCGGCCTCGACCCCCGGCTGGCGGCGCCAGCGGATGCCGCCGCCGTGCACGTGGTGGACGTGGAACACCTCGGAGCCGCCGTGGACGATGCGCTGCTTCACCGGGTCGCCGAGGTAGCTGCGCATGATCGGCGTCGCCGGGTCGCCGAAGGCGTAGGAGCTGTAGGCCACGGAGTCGTCGACCCGTCCGGTGAGCTGCTGCTGCCGCTGGAGGCGGTTCATGAACGCCTCGCTGCGGTAGTTGATGGCGCGGCCGTCCGGCCGGTAGGCGTGGGTGGTCGGGTCGACCTGGGGGACGAGACCGCCGCCGGCGTCGAGCGGCTGATAGTTCTCGTTGCCGACCTCGTGGTAGTACACCGCGAACTCGCGGAAGGCGGAAGCGGCGGGGGGCCGCACCATCGCCGCCCAGCCGGTCCGCAGGGGGGCCCCGGTCAGGGGGTCGAGCCAGGTCGCGCCGCGGGGCTCGACCACGACCGCGCCGAAGAGGCCGTGGTCCGCCTGGACGCGATCGTCGCCATGGCTGTGGAGGTAGTGGGTGCCCTCCGGCTCGGCGTCGCCCACCATCCACTCGTAGGTCGCCCGCCCCCCGGGCGCGACCATCGCACCGGGGTTGGTGGCGATCGCCGCGCCGCCGTCTCCGGCCATCCGCAGGCTCGCCCCGTGGAGGTGCACGCTCGCGGGCTCGCCGCCCCCGAGCGCGTTGCGCAGCCGGATCCGCAGGCACTCGCCCGGCCGGACCCGCAGCGTGAGCGGCTGGATCGCATCCCCCTGGAGCCCGGAGGACACCGCCGGCTCGCCGCCGCCGGCCCGGGCGCGCAGGTTCCGGGCCTCCTCGGCGCGGACCCGCCCGAGGTCCTCCTCGAGCACGTACATCCGACCCGCCGGGTCGTGGTCGAGGTACCGGTTGAGGGTGATGTCGACGTCGATGGCCACAACGTCGTAGCCACGCACCGGCGCGGCGGCGCCGCATCCGGCGCCGGCTCCGGCCGTCCCCGGGTCGGTCGCGGCGGTCAGCACGAACCCCTCGGCGCCCTGGTGGCCGGCGGGCTCACCCCGCGCCGGCACGGCCGGGGCCGCCGCCGCCGGGGTCCCGGGATGGGCGTTGTGCCCACCCCCGGCCGCGGAGGCCCCGATCAGCGGGAGGAGGCCGAGGAGGGCGAGCCGTGCCCTCAGCCGGCGCAGCTCAGCCGACCTTCACGTCCCCCTTCATGTCGGGATGGATCAGGCAGCGGTACGAGAAGGTCCCGGCGCGGCTGAAGGTCAGCTTCAGTGAGACGACGTTCTGGGGCGGTAGCGACTGGACGATCCCGGTGTTCTTGAAGCCGGTTCCGTCCCAGCTGCCGAGGTCGACGACGACGGGCGCGGTGTTGTCCGGCGGCGGGATGTTGATGCCCGCCTGCGGGGGGACCGTGAAGCCGGCGGGGGCTCCCGCCTTGGGGCTGAGGTGGATGCTGCCGTCCGCCGCCTTCTGGAGCACGCCGACGTCGCTGTCGGCGGCGCCGAAGGCGATGTTGTGGAAGTAGAAGTTCCTCCAGGTGACGGCGCCGCCGACCGGGATCGAGATGGTCTTCGGTCCGAAGTCGACGATCACCGCATTGACGGCGGCGGGATCGGCGATCACCGGGTGGGTGATGCTGGGATCGCCCGCACCGGAGAGGGCGGTCTCGGCGGTGGCGCCCTGCGCGGTCGCCGCGATCGGGGTGAGCGCGTCGACGAGGCGCTTGAGCTGCTGCTGGCCCCTGGTGGTGAGGTCGGCCTGGCTCTGCACCGCCTGGCCGCTGTCGACGACCTGGATCTGGGCGGTCATCGCCGAGCGGTGGACCAGGCAGATCACGTTGTAGGTGCCGGGCCTGATGCTCTTCGAGAGGGGCAGGCTGTAGGAGGCGCCGTCGTCCATCAGCACCCCGCTGCTGTGGAAGGCCTGGGTGCCGGTGAACTCCGGCTCCGCCCGCTTCGGGCAGGCCGGAGCGCCGCCCTTCAGCGACAGGGGGGGGACGCCGGTGTCCAGGTAGCAGGGCTGCGCCGCCGACTGGTTCGCGTCGGGCGGCCCCTGGATGCTGTGGGGGAAGACGTCCACCATGTCCAGCATCTCGGCCGAGTTCTCCTGGGCCGCCACCGTGGCCTGCGGCCCGAGCGCCTTCAGCTTCGCCGCCGCGGCGTCGACGAGCGTGCCCACGGTCACGGTGTGGGGCTCGCCGGAGAAGTGGGGCAGCCTGAAGGTCACCGTGTCGCCGGGGTGGACCGACAGCGTGTTCGGGAAGTAGCCGGTGAAGGCGCCGTGGAAGGCGTCCGCCCGTCCGTCGAGCTGAACCGCGAGGGTCTGCGGTGAGGCTGGCTGCGCGGCGGCCGATGCCTGCGGCGACGACCCGCCACCTCCGCAGCCGGCGACCGCGAGCCCGAGCGCAACCAGCGCCGTGACACGTGCGAGACCCGCCATGGCCGACCTCCTCCACCCGATGCCGGATTCGCGGCAAGTGTGTCGCCTCTCACCGGGGCCGGTCAACGAGCGCGTGGATCCCTCCGGGCTCCGTCCGACCGACCGCTCGGTCGGTCATCGCCGGGGCACGGGTCGCGCGGCCATACTGCGAGGGACTTTCGGCCAAGGGGGTGCAGCAGTGAGCGTCGACACCGGTGTCGAGGACCTGATCAGCCGGCCCATGCTGCCGCTCGGCGAGCACCGGCTCTCCACGGCCCAGGCCGCCGACCTGGCCACCGCACGCGCCCTGGAGGCGGAGAGCCCCGACCGGTACTGGGAATGGGCCGCGGGCCACCTCCGCTGGATGGAACCGTGGACGGCGCTTCGCGAGGGCGGGTTCCCGGAGTTCCGCTACTTCGCCGGCGGTCGCATGAACGTGGCCGACAACTGTGTCGACCGCTGGGCCGAGGATGCCGCGACCGCGGACAGGGCGGCGATCATCTGGGAGGGCGAGCCGGGAGAGGTGCGCACCGTCACCTATACCCAGCTGCGCGACCAGGTGGCACGGCTCGCCAACGGCCTGACGTCGCTCGGCATCGGTCGCGGTGACGTGGTGGCCGTCTACATGCAGAACGTGCCCGAGGTCTTCGTCGCCATCCACGCCTGCAACCGCATCGGGGCGATCTACACGGTCATCTTCTCCGCGTTCTCGCCCGACGCCATCGCGCTCCGGCTCCAGGGGGCGAGCGCGAAGGCGGTGATCCTCACCGATCGCAGCCACCGCCGGGGCAGGGAGATCCGGCTGCTCGAGAACCTGCGCAGGGCACGGCGCCAGGCGCCGAGCGTCGAGCACGCGATCGTCGTCGCACGCTCCGGCGACCGGGTGCCCCTGGAGGCGGGCGAGGTCTGGTACGAGGACCTCTGCGCGGCGCAGAGCACCGCGTGCCCGTGCGAGCCGATGGAGGCGAACGAGCCGGCCTTCCTGATCTTCACCAGCGGCACCGAGGCGCGGCCCAAGGGCCTGGTGCACTCGACCGCGGGCTTCCTGGTGGGCACCTGGGCCAACGTGAAATGGCAGATCGGGCCCGAGCCGGACGACGTCTACTGGTGCGCCGCCGACGTCGGCTGGCTCACCTTCCCGATCCAGGCGGTGATCGGCGGGCTCGCCCACGGCGCCACCCTCTTCGTCTACGAGGGTGCGCTCGACCATCCCACCGGAGAGCGCCTCTACGAGATGGCCGAGCGCCACGGGGTGACGAAGATGCTCACCGCACCGACCGCGCTGCGCATGCTCCGCCGGCTCGGGGATGCGGCTGCCGACCGTCACCCGTGGCAGCGGCTGCGGCTGGTGAGCGTCCAGGGTGAACCGCTCGACCCGGCGACCTTCACCTGGGTGACGGAGAGGCTGGGCGGCGGCGTGCCGGTCATCAACGCCTACGGGCAGACCGAGACGGGATCGACGTGGACCTACCCGGTGTACGGCGTCGACGACCTCAAGGCCGGTTCGTGCGGCCGGCCGGTGCCGGGCCACCACTGCTCGATCGTGGACGACGACGGCAACGAGGTGGCCGACGGGCACAAGGGCAACCTCGTCCTGCTCCACCCCTTCCCCACCCTCGCCCGCACCATCTGGGACGACCAGCGGCGCTACGTCGACAGCTACTTCGAACGGTTCCCCGGCCGCTACTGGACCGCCGACGAGGCGGTGCGCGACACCGACGGCCACCTCTGGGTGCTGGGCCGCGCCGACGACGTCATCAACGTCGCCGGTCACCGCATCAGCACCATGGAGATCGAGTCGGTGGTCACCGCGCAGCCGGGCGTCGCCGAGGGGGCGGTGACCGGTGTCGCCGACCAGATCAAGGGCACGGTCCCCGCGGCCTTCGTGATCGTCGGCGCCGGCCACGACCCGGGCACGGTGCGCCGGGCCGTCGAGGACGCGGTGAAGGAGACGATCGGGCCCCACGCCGCCCTGGGCGCGGTCTACGCCGTCGACGCGCTCCCCAAGACCCGTGCCGGAAAGATCATGCGCCGGCTGCTCCGCGAGGTCGCCGAGCGGGGCACGGTCACCGGCGACACCACCGGGCTCGAGGACGCCGAGTCGATCCAGGAGGTGCTCAGGGGCGTGCGCCGGACGGGCTCTTCGACGTAGCCGGAGCCGGGCGCAGCGCGATCTCGAACTCGACGGCGAACGCCCGCCGTGGGGCGGCGACGCCGGGCAGCTCGGTGGGCCGCGGGGTGACGACGAGCTCGGGCTTCACCGCGCCGATGACGTCGTCCCCCAGCCAGGGATCGCCGGCGATGAAGAGCATCGTGGTCAGCGCCTCGTGGCCCTCCGCGCTCGCCTTCACGTGGATGTGCGCGGGCCGGTTGTCGTGCCGGCCCAGCGAGGTGAGGAGCGCCAGGACCGGGCCGGCGGTGGTGGCGATCCGGTACGGGCCGGGCACCACGGTGCGCACCTCGTAGCCCCCCTGCGCGTCGCAGCGCACCCGCCCGCGCAGGTTGCCGTCGGGTTGGGCGGCGTCCTGGTTCTCGTAGAGACCCTGCTGGTTGGCCTGCCAGATCTCGACGATGGCGCCCCCCAGGGGCGTGCCCGACGCCGCCTCGACGACGCGTCCGCGGAGCAGCAGCGCGTCGTCCCCCTGGCCGGCGTGGTCGAGCACCGCGGGGGTGTCGACCAGGGGCGAGCCGGGCCGGTAGAGGGGACCCTCGACGTTGCTCGACGTCGCCCCATCGGCATCGGCGGGCTGGCCGAGCGCGTCGACCAGGATCGAGGTGTGGGTGATGTCGCTCAGGAGCATGAACTCGTCGGCCCTGCCCACCTCGGTGAGGAAGCCCACCAGGGCGTGGAGCTCCGTCTCGGTGAGGCGCAGCTCGCGGGCCAGCTCGTGGACGGCGGCGACGGCGCGGAGGACGCAGTGACGCAGC
The DNA here is from genome assembly GCA_036495095.1 of Candidatus Dormiibacterota bacterium. NCBI lineage: Bacteria > Bacillati > Candidatus Dormiibacterota > Candidatus Dormiibacterota bacterium. The sequence continues at coordinate 42,430 of DASXNK010000200.1, forward strand.
CGCTCGGTGGTCTCGGGGTCGGTGGTGAGCCGGGGAGGAGTGGTCGCAGCGGTCATCTCGTCGCCTCCTGGACGGGTGTCAGCTCGGCCGGGCAGCGGGGCTCGCGGCCGGCCGGCTGCCGCGAAAGGCATCGTCGAGCATCGCGCGGATGCCGCTCCGGCCGCCGGCGAGGGGATCGCCCTCGCTCGCCGCGGCGATCCGGTCGGCGGCCTCGTCGAGAGCGTCGGCGGGCATGCCGACGGCGGCGAGCGCGGTGGGCAGGCCCATCGACGCGGCCAGCTCGAAGAGCGCCTCGGCCGGCTCGCCGTCGAGCACCGAGGTGAGCTGCGCCATCGCCGCCGGAGCGCGCGGCGACACCAGCGCGACCGCATGCGGGAGCACGATGCCGTGGGTCTCGGCGTGGGGCAGGTTCCAGCCGCCGCCGAGGACGTGGCAGGTGCGGTGGTGGATGCCGCCGCCGACCTGGGCGAGCGCGGTGCCGGCCAGGCAGGCCCCGGCGAGGCACTCGGCGTGCCCGTCGACGTCCCCGGGGTCGGACACCACCCGCGGCAGCCCGCGCAGCAGGCGGCGCATCCCCTCGAGCGCCAGCGCCGAGGTGATCGGGTTCGCGGCCGCCACCCAGAGCGCCTCGGCGCAGTGGGCGAGCGCGTTCATGCCCGACGCGGCCGCGAGCCGTGGCGGCATCCCGGCGCAGAGCTCGGGATCGTACACGACCGCCCGGGGGAGCACCCGGAGGTCACGGCCGGTCTGCTTGCGGCCGTCGCGGGTGCGTCCGTGGATCGGCGTCATCTCCGACCCCGAGTAGGTTGTCGGGACGGCGACGAGGGGCACGTCGAGGGCGAGGACGACGGCCTTGCCGAGGCCGGTGGCGGAGCCGCCACCCACGCTGACCACCGCGTCCACCGCCGCGGCGCGGCCGCGCTCGGTCGCCTCGGCGGCGATGAGGTCGGGGACGTGCTGCGCGGCGCTGGGGACGACGCCGGCGACCCGGTCGCCGAGCTGGGCGGCGATGCTCGCGAGCGGGGCCGCGGTCGACCGGCCGCCGCCGATGAGCAGGACGCGCCGGCCCCCGAGACGCTCGACCTCGGCGCCGACCCGGCCGAGGGCACCGCGTCCGGAGACCACCCGCGCGGGCAGCGCCTCCCAGGTGAACTCCCGGATCACCATCCGAGCCTACTCGAACCGGCCCGCGGAGCTGGTCCTGAGGGATCCCGGGGTCACCGCCGGCCGTTCCGGCCGTTCCGGCCGTTGCCGACCAGGGGGTGGCGCATCTCCCCCACCCCGGTCACGTAGCTCTCCAGCACGTCGCCGGGGCGCAGATACCGGGGTGGGGTACGCACGGCGCCGACACCCGCGGGCGTGCCCGTGAAGATCAGGTCGCCGGGGCGCAGGGTGACGATCTCCGAGAGACGCCCCACCAGCTCGGGCACCGTGAAGATCATCGACGACGTCCGCCCTCTCTGGAGCTCCTCGCCGTTGATACGGCAGCCGAGCTCGAGGTCGTCGGGGTCGGGGAGCTCGTCGATGGTGACGACCGCCGGGCCGATCGGGCCGAACCCGGGGAACGACTTCCCGAGGCAGAACTGCGGCGCCGGCGGCCGATGCTGCACGTCGCGCTCCGACAGGTCCTGTCCCACCGTCACCCCGGCGACCACCGACCAGGCGCGCGCGGCGTCGATCCGGTGGGCCTCCCGGCCCACCACCACCACCAGCTCCACCTCCCAGTCGACCCGGTCGCTCGGCAGTGCCAGGGTGGTCCAGGGGCCGGTGATGCAGCTGGGGAACTTGGTGAAGGTGACAGGGTGATCGGGCAGGTCGAGCTCCGCCTCCTCGGCGTTGTCCCAGTAGTTCAACCCGATGGCGAAGATCTGCCCGGGACGCGGGACCGGGGGGCGCAGGTTCTCCGGCGCGTAGGCCGCCGCCGGCTGCGGCCCGAGCGCGGCCGCCCAGTCGACGAACCGGCCCCAGTCGGACCAGACCGACTGGGGGTCGGGACCGAACCTCCCCGCGCTGGCCGCAGCGACATCCACCGCCCCCTCGTCGGTGAGCAGCGAGAGCCGTCCCCGCACGTTCGCGACACGCATCACAGTCACCCCGTTTCGAGGCGCTCCGACCGGCTCCTCTCGCCTCGCTACGAGCATGCGCCGGTGCCGAAATGAATGCATCACCCGAGCGAGTAGTCGCGCCGCTGCGGCCCCTCAGGCCAGTGGCGACACCGGTTCCGCCTCGTCGTCGCCCGGCCGCGGCGGCGACGTCCACGGTTCCGTCCCGCCGGCCTCGACCAGCGCGGCGAGTTTCGCGAGCGCCATCCGTGTGCCGGTCTCGTTGTCGGCGGGCGGAACCCCGCGGGGGATCCCCTCGTGCACGATCAGGACATCGGTGCCACCGCCGTCCGCGTCGGTGAGCGTCGTGGTCATCGTCATCACGCCGCGCAGCTCGGGATCCGCGGTCTCGAACTCGAGCACCTCGACCACCTGCCGGTCGGGCAGCAGCCTCACGAAGCGGCCGTGGTAGGTGTCGGTGTGCGCCGCCGTCTTCCCGGTGCCGTCGTGCGCGTCGTAGCTGAGCGAGACCCGGAACGCGCCACCCTCGCGGGCGTCGAACTCGTGCACCCGGCTGGTCATCCCCGCCGGCACCCTCCACCGCGCGATCGCCTGTGCATCGAGCAGTGCGCGATACACCACCGCACGTGCCGCGTTGATGCGACGGGTGGCACGGGTCGAGCTCATGGCCTCATTCCAGCGCCGCTCCCACCGCAGACCGCACCTCCCGGCTGTTCCTCCGCGCCGAGCCGATGGTAGCAGCGGGCGTGTCATCGGTGACCGAAGCACGACGGTCCGCCCAGTTCCGGGCAACCATGACCACTACGCGCTGCGCCGGGACCGGTCAGCGAGCGTCCAGGCACACCTCGATGAACACGATCTCCTCGTCGAGGGCGTCGATCTGCTCCGCGACCACGGCGACCGGCGCCTGGCCCTGCACCGCGTCCTCGAGCAGCTGGATGCAGTCGGTCAGCGCCAGGCCGGCGGCGTCACCGACGCGCGCGCACCGGGGCAGGTGCGCCTGCAGCGCGTAGGCGTACGCCAGCTGGACGTCGGCGATCACGTAGGCGGCGTGGCCGGCCCTCCGCGCCCGCCCGTACCGGCGCCGCGCGTCCCTCAGCCAGCGGGGCTGGCTGGGGGCGCCGGACACGGCCGGGGACGGCTCTCCGATCGCGGCCGTTCCGGGGTCGCCACCCCGGGGCGAGATCCTGCGCTCGTTCGTGGGCCAGGCTCCCAGCGTCGCCATGCCGTCTCCTCCGCGGTCGGATCCCCTGCTCCGGGTCGCATCCTCACCGTCGCCGTTGCAGCGACGTTGCGCCGCGAACGCTCCGGTCGGACGGGGGCCAGCCCCACCGCCAGCACCGCCGCCCCGGCGCGGCGCGACGGGCGGGCGAGCCGGGCGGCGCGCCGCCGGCGGCTGGCCTGCAGGGGCTCGGGGGTGGTGTCCACCAGCACCCGGCGGATCACCGGGTTGGCGAACCGGACGCGGGAGCCGACCGCCTGGACCAGGCCCATCCACAGGGCCCGCTCGACGCCGCGCGCGGCGTGCTCCAGGCTGGTCTCGGTGAGGTCGGCGAGGACCTCCACGTCGAAGCTGTCGTCGTCGAGCGCGGCGGCGACCCGGAGCAGGTGCTCGACCTCCGCGCCCGCCCGTCGCACGCACCCGAGCACGAGGTCGCAGGCGGCCTTCGAGGGCTGCCGCTGCGTGGTCCACGGGACGTGGCGCGACGCCTCGTGCAGCATCTCGCTGGCGAGCAGGGCGTGACCCCCGGTGGCCTCGTGGACCTGGCGGGCGATGTCGGGCACGCCGAGGTGCCGGGCGAGCTCCTCCACGTCGACCTGCCGCAGCGGGCCGAGGGGGAGGTGGTCGGCGATCCCTGCGAGGGCCGCCTGCACCGCGTCGTCCTCGCCGTGCCGCGCGGTGACGAGGAGGAGGAGGTGGTGCGCCCCGGCCGGGCTCGAGCGCAGCCGCGAGGCGATCAGGTGGAGGGCGCCGACGGTCGCGACATCGGTGGCGTCGGCGTCCTCGACGATGAGCATCAGCGGCGTCCGCGCGGCGATCCGCAGGATGACCGAGACCATCGCCTCCAGCGCCCGGGTGCACTCGACCCGGGCGCTGACCGGACGCGATCCCTGATCGCCGAGCAGCGCGACGACGTCGGGCATCGGGCTGCCCTGCTGCCCCGGCCACGGAGCCACGGCCTCGCGCGCCCGGTCCGGCGGCAGCTGCTCGAGGCAGCCCCGCACCGCGTCGACGAGCGGCTGGAGGAACAGCGACCCGGTCGCCTCGTGACCACGGGTGGTGGCCACCATCCCGCCGGTCTGCTGGGCGAACCGCTCGAGCTCGGCGGCGAGCCGGGTGCGGCCCTGGCCCCCGGCGCCGGTGAGGAGCACGGTGCGGGAGCTGCCGGCGACGGCGTCGCTCCAGGCGGAGGTCAGGTGGGCGAGCTCGCGCGCGCGTCCCACCAGGAGGGCCTGACCCCCCGGCTCGGCACCGGGTGCGCTGGGGAGCGCGGGGCCGGACTCCTCCGGCAGCGGCTGGGACCGCAGCAGGGCGTGGTGCAGAGCGCGCGACTCCGCCGACGGGCCGATGCCGAGCTCGTCGGCGAGGACGGTGTTGAGCCGCCGGTGGGCATCGAGCGCCGCGCCCAGCCGTCCGGCCGCGTGGTGGGCGCGCATCACCGCCCGGTGCGCCTCCTCGTCGAGCGGGTCGGCGTCGACGGCCGCCTCGGCGGCGGACAGCGCTGCCGAGTGCTCGCCGAGGCGCAGCGCCGCGGTCCACTGCACCCGCCGCGACCGTCGCACCAGCCGTTCGGCCTCGCGACGGGCGGCGTCGACCGGCACCGCCTCGTCGTCCTCCCCGCCGAGGCGGCCCGACCCGAGCAGCTCGAGCGCCTGCGCCGCCGCCAGCCCAGCGAGCGGCGACCTCGCGGCGGCGGCCTGCACCTCCGCCTCGCGCACCATCGCGGCCGCCTCGTCGAGGTCGACGGTGCAGCCGTCGCGGTCGAGGGTGTAGCCGGTGGGTCCGCCGCGGATGCGGCCCCGGCCGAGGGCCTGGCGCAGGCGGCTCACCAGCGACGCCACCACCCGCGGCGCCTGGTCCGGCGGCGCGTCGGTCCAGAGGGCGTCGACGATCCGGTGCACGTCGACCACCTCGCCCCGATGCAGGACGAGGAGGCGCAGCAGCGCCGCCGCCCTGCCGCCGGGCAGCGCCACATCGGATCCGCGCGCCGTTCGCACCGTGAAGCGGTTGACGAGCGTGATCTGGATCGCATCCGCGGGCTGGATCTCGGCGGTCGACATGGGGCACCAACTGCGATGGTTGTCAGGTTGGATTGAGCATCGCCTCCACGCCGAGCCCGTCGCATCCGCGGGGACCCCGGTGGCACCCCAGTCGATCGCCCGGTGGTGCCGTCAGACGATCTCGGGCGAGGGTCCGCCGACGCTCACCGCGTCGCCCATGATGTCGTCGATGCGGCCGAGCACCTCGTCGTCGAGGTCGAGCTCCGCGGCGGCGACGGCGTCGTCGACGTGGTCCGGGCTGCGGGTGCCGACGATGGCGACGTGGACCGCCGGATTGGCCAGCGTCCAGGCCACGGCCAGGCGGCTCACGCTGACGCCGAGCTCGTCGCGGGCGAGCTGCTCGAGGGCGGCGACCACCTCCAGGTTGCGCCGGTAGGGCTCGCCCCGGAAGACCGCGCTCCGGGCGCGCCAGTCGCCCGGCGCGAAGCGGTGGCCGGCGCTGAGGCGGCCGCCCAGCAGACCGTGGGCGAGCGGGCCATAGGCGAGGACGCCGATGTCGTGCCACGCCGTGTAGGGCAGGACGCCATGTTCGATCTCGCGGCGGAACAGGTGATACGGAGCCTGCAGCGTCTCGACCGGGAGCGAGGCGCCGAACGCGTCCATCTCCTCGGGGCTGAAGTTCGAGATGCCGGCGTGCCGCACCTTCCCCTCGGCCACCAGCTCGCCGACCGCGCCGGCGGTCTCCTCGAACGGCACCCTCGGATCCGGCCAGTGCACCTGGTAGAGGTCGAGGTGGTCGGTGTCGAGGGCGCCGAGGCTCGCCTCCACCCCCCGCCGGATCCACGCCGGGCTGGCGTCCCGCACGATGCCGTCGCCGTGGGGCCGCAGCCCGCCCTTGGTGGCGATGACCACCTGGTCGCGCGGCCGCCCCTCGAGCGCTCGGGCGAGGAGCCGCTCGGAGGCGCCGAAGCCGTATCCCTGCGCGGTGTCGAAGAGGGTCACGCCCCGGTCCGCGGCGCGGCGGATCGCGGCGATCGCGGCGGACTCGTCCGTCGCCCCCCAGTCCCCGCCGAGCTGCCAGGTGCCGAGGGCGACACGCGACACCATCAGGTCGCTCCGTCCGAGCCTGATCTGCCTCATCGCGTCCTCCGACCGAAGCCGTCCGATTTCGTCGCGCCTTGATCGTCTGGACACGCGTTGCAGCCATGTTGCAGTGATCCACCCCGAGACCGGGACGGGGTCGCGAGGCCCTAGACCGCGGCAGGGACGTCGGGCGCACCCTCGGGCGAGGCGGGGCCGTTCCACGGGAACCCGCCGGGCCGCGTCGAGCCGTCGAGCGCCGCGCCGCCGGGGATGGCGCGCAGCCCCACCGGCCGGCGACGTCCGGGGGATCCGCCGGCGGGCGCGGCCCCGGGCGGCGGTGGCAGCGCCTGGCGGAGCTGGGTGCGCGAGGCGATGCCCAGCTTGGTGAAGACCTTGTGCAGGTGGTACTCGACGGTGCGCGGGCTGATGAACAGCCGGGCCGCGATCCCCTGGTTGGAGAGCCCACCCTGGGCGAGGCCGGCGATCTGGAGCTCCTGTGGGGTGAGCTCCGCGGTCGTCTCCACCGTCCGCCTGCGGGCGTGCTCGCCGGTGGCGAGGAGCTCGTGCTCGGCGCGGGCGGCGAAGGCCTCGGCGCCCATCGACACCAGCATGTCGTGGGCGATGCGCAGCTGCTCGCGTGCCTCCAGCCGCCGGCGCTCGCGGCGCAGCCACTCCCCGTGGAGGAGGTGGGCACGGGCCAGCTGCGGCGCCGCCCGGCTGCGGCCCAGGCGGTCGATCGCCTCGCGATAGAGCCGGTCGGCGGCGTCGCCGTCGCTGACCAGGGCGCGGGAGCGGGCCTCGAGGCCGAGCGCGCACTCCGTCCGGCTCGCCTGGGTCTGCTCGGTGAGCCGGGCCAGGGCCGCGGCCGCCAGCTCGGGCTCGCCGGCGCGCACCGCCGCCTCGACGTACTCGGGCAGCACCCGGACGGCGACCAGCCCCCCCTGCTCGCTCGCCTGCCGGGCGGCGGCCAGCGCGGCGGCGTAGTTGGCGCGGCCGTTCTCGAACACCGCGGTGGCGTACTCGGCGACGGTGATGAGCATCCCCTCACCCCGGGCCTCGGCATCCTCGACGCACGCCGCGATCAGCGCCGCGGTGTCGGCCCGTCCTCGCCAGGCGGCGAGCTTGAGGGCGCCGTAGCTGATCCGCGCGCCGCCGGTCGCGTCGGTGATGGCGGCCGCCTCCTCGATCAGGGACGCCGCCGTGGTGATCTCGCCAGCGTGGACGTGGATGCCGGCGAGGTGGTTGAGGGCGATCGGCAGGATGGTGAGGGCGCCGGCCTCGCGGGCCAGCTCGACCTCGCGGGTGGCGATGCAGTGGGTGGCGTCGTCGTCCCACAGGTCGGCGGCGGTGATCCAGGCGAGGCCGAGCCACCGGAGCTCGTCCTCCTCCTCGAACGCGCCCAGGGCCCGCCGCAGGAGGGGCACGCCGGCCGACCAGCCGTCGGTGAGCAGCGTCGCCAGGCAGTCGAGGAGGAGGTCGATGGTGCGCGGCGGGTCGGGGGCCGGCGGCGCCGCCCGGGCCGCCTCCGCGGCCTCCAGCACCCCGCGGCCGCGGCCGAGCCGGCCCGCGAACATCGCCGCCTCGAGCGCCTGCAGGTGGGTCTCGCGGGCGAGCAGCGGATCCAGGGACTCGAGCCGTTGGGCCGCCCGGATGAGCAGCGGCGGGGCGTCGCGGCCGCGGCTGGTGGCGAAGGCGATCTCGGCGCGCAGCCGCTCCAGCCGGGCACTCTGCAGCGGGTCGAGCGGCCCCACCTCGGCGAGGGACAGAAGGCCGAGGGCGGCGTCGTGCGCCCCCGCGCGCAGCTTGGCGCCGGCCGCGGCGAGCCTGCGCTCCGCCCGGCGGCCGGGATCGGCGGTCAGCGCGGCGGACCGCTCGAGAAAGGCCGCCGCCGCCGCCACGCCACCCCGGGCGTGCGCCTGTCCAGCGGAGCGCTCGAGATCGCCGGCGACCTCCTCGTCGGGCCCGACCGCCGCCTCGGCGCGATGCCAGGCACGGCGATCCGGGCTCAGCTCGGGATCGATCGCCTCGGCGAGAGCGCGATGGGCGCTGCGGCACTCCTCGGGCGTCGCCGCCTGCTGGACCGCCGAGCGCACCAGCGGGTGACGGAAGGTCACCTGGGTGCCGACGCGGAACAGCCCCTCGGCCTCGGCCGGGGTCGCGGCCTCAGAGCCGAGGCCCATCCGTTCGGCCGCGCTCCAGAGCAGCACCGGGTCGCCGGTGGGCTCGACGGCCGCGAGCACGAGGAGCCGGCGGGTGTCCGCGGGCAGCGCCTCGACCCGGCGCAGGAAGCAGCCCTCGATCCGGCCGGACAGCGGCTGCCGTGAGGTCAGCCCGAAGCCGCCGGCGAGCTCGGCGGAGGTCAGCCCGCGATGCAGCTCGAGGAGGGCGAGGGGGTTGCCCTGGGCCTCGGCGACGATGCGGTCGCGCACCTGCTCGTCGAGCCGCCCCGGGATCGCCGCGGCGATCAGCATGCGCGCGTCGGCGTCGGGCAGGCCGGTGAGCTCCAGCTCCGGGATCCCCGCGAACCTGGCCGGCGAGCTGTGGTCGCGCACCGCGAAGAGCAGGGCGACCGGCCCCGCGTGGAGGCGGCGGGCGACGAACGCCAGAACCTGCGCGGAGGCGTGGTCCAGCCAGTGGGCGTCCTCGACGACCCCGAGCAGGGGCCGGTCCTCGGCCACCTCGTGGAGCAGGCTGAGCACCGCCAGGCCGACCAGGAAGCGATCCGGTGCGGACCCGGCGGTCAGCCCGAGGGCGCCGCTGAGCGCGTCGCGCTGGGGGCCGGGAAGCCGGTGGAGCCGGCCGAGCATCTGTCCGCAGAGCTGGTGCAGCCCGGCGAAGGGGAGCTCCATCTCCGACTGCACCCCGGCGGCGCGGGCGATGCGGAAGCCCACCGCCGAGTCCATCGCGTAGCCGAGGAGGGCGGACTTGCCGATCCCGAGATCGCCCCGGATCACCAGGGCGGAGCTCTTCCCCGAGCGGGCCGCGGCGAGGCGCTCGTCGACCACCTCGCACTCGTGGCGCCGCCCCTGCAGTGTGACCATCGCTCCTCTCGACAGGGCCGGCTCCAGTGACCGTACCGTCGGTGCCCGAAGGATCGCCCACCCCGAGGGGTGAGGTCGCCGTTCACCCGAACGGCAGGTGTCCTCGTTCGTTTGGACCAGGGACCGGAGGCGTCAGCCGCGCCCGCGGATGGCGACCGCCACCCCGTAGGGGCTGCCGCCCGTCGCCACGGTGGCCACCACGCGGCGGGTTCGAGGGTCGACGACCGACACCGTGTTCGCCCCCTGGTCGGCGACGTAGATCGCGTCCCGTGTGGCGGCCACGCTGAAGGGGTCGGTGAGGAAGGGGCCGATGGAGATGGTGGCCGCGACCCGGCGGGTGTGGGTGTCGATGACGGCGAGGTCGCCGGGACCGGGGTCGGCGACGTACACGCAGCAGCCATCCGGGGCGGCGGCCACGTCGAACGGGCCGGTGCCCACGGGGATCCGCGCCGCCACCGTGCCGCCCCGGGTCTCGATGACCGCGACGTCGGCCGACAGCTCGTCGGCGACATAGACCGACCCGCCGTCGGGTGCGACCGCCACGCCCGCCGGGTAGCGGCCGGTCGCGACGGCGCGCCGGACCCGGTTCGTCCGGGTGTCGATCACCGACACGTCGCCGGACCCGCTGTTGGCGACGTAGACCGACCCTCCGTCGGGGGTGACGGCGACGCTCACCGGCTGGGTGCCGACCGGCACCGAGGCGACGACCCGGTCGCCTCGGGTGTCGACGACCGACACGGCGTTGGCGCCGCCGTCGGCGACGTAGAGGAGGCGGCCGTCTCGGCTCAGGGCCACGCCCCGGGGGCTGCTTCCGGCGGGGAGCGCAACCGTCGTGCGCACCGTCCTGGTGCGGGTGTCGAGCACCGCGACGGCGTTGTCGCCGCCCTCCGCGACGTAGGCGGATCCGCCGTCCGGGGACACCGCCACCGCCGTGGGCGAGGTGCCCACCGGCACGGTCGCGACCACCCGGTGGGTGCCGCCGTCGATGACCGACAGCGTGTTGTCGAGCTGGTTGGTGACGTAGATCGTGACCTCGGGAACCGCGGCACCGGCGGAACCGCATCCGGCCAGGAGCAGGCCGGTCCCCACCAGGGCCGCCGTCCGCGCGATGCTCACGTCAGCAGCGCCCGGCCGTACCAGTCCTGCGCATCCATCACCCCCGGCAGCGCGAAGAAGTAGCCGCCGCCGATCGGGCTGATGTACGGGACCAGCATCTCGTCCTCCAGCCGGGTCTGCATCGCGGTGTAGGTGCGCAGCTGCTGCTGGAAGCAGCAGAACGCGTGCCCCATGTCGGGGTTTCCCTCGACGTCGGGGCTGCGGTCGTACTGGAAGCTGCGACGCAGGATGGCGCTGGTGGCCGCGGCCTGCGGGGTCTGGGGATTGGCCAGGCGGATGTGACAGGTGAGCGGGGTGAGCAGGCCCTGGGGGTCGTTGGTGTAGATGGGGTCGAGGTTGTCCGATGCCGTCGGCGAGGTCGCGTACAGCGGCGCACCGCTGAGCCGGCGCCGGCCGAAGATCCGCTCCTGCTCCTCGACGGGGACGGTTCGCCACCGGTCGAGGAACATCCGGATGATCCGCAGCACCTGGTAGGTGCCGCCCGCGGTCCAGGCCGGCTCGGGGGGACCGGGCTGGACCCACACCTGCTGGTTCATCTGGGTGGCGTTGCTGGTGTCGGGGTTGGTGATGCCGTCCTTGAAGCCCATCCAGTCCCGCGGGATGCCGACCGGCCGCGGCGGGAACCTGAACCCGTCGACGCGCCAGCGCAGCCGCATGCGCCCGGCGGTGTGGGCGAGGATGTCGAGCATCGCGTGGCCGACGGTGTCGCGATGCCCGGCGCACAGCTGCACCAGCAGGTCGCCGTCGGAGATCGCCGGGTCGAGGCGGTCGTGGGCGAAGGCCCGCATCGTCTCGAGCTGCGCGGGCCGGCGCGGCCCCAGCCCGTAGCGGCCGTCGAACAGCGACGCGCCGAGCCCGAGGGTGACGGTGAGGTCGTCGGGCAGCACCGTGGGCCCGAGCAGCGCGTCGTCGGAGGGCGCCGCGCCCGGAGACGCCGGCGGCGGGGTGCCGCCCGCGGTCAGGAACGCCGCCCGCGCCGTGAGCGCGCGGAGCAGCTGGGTGAGCTCGCCGCGGCCGGCCGCGGTGACGTCGAAGGCGAGGAAGCTCGCGGCGGTCTGCGGCGGGGTGTCGATCCCCGCCTGGTGGGGGCCGTGGAACGGGACCGTCCGCAGCCCGGCCCGGGTCTCCTCCAGGTTGTACTGGTCCTGGCTGGCGGCCCGGGCCACGTCCCGGGCCGCCGTGCCCGCCGCCAGCGCGCCGGCGACACCGGCGACGCCCCGGAGGAAGGACCGCCGCGGCAGGAGGCGGGTCGGCACGCCACTCATGCCCACGTTCGCCTCGGCTACTGGACCAGCGCGGTGGTCCGCTGGTGGCAGCTGTCACACGAGAAGGCGACCACCCGCATCCCGACCTGCACGATCACGCCCTGGTCGGCTCCGCACCGGCCGCAGCAGACGAAGACGAGACGATGGTTGAGTGCCTCACGCGAGGTGAATTCCCGGTACCGCCGGATGGAGATGTCCTCCGCCGCGTCGGCGATGATCTGTGCAGTCCGCATCGGATGGTCCGCCTGTGTTCGGGTTCGATGCCTGCCATCCTGATCGGGGGTGTTTCAGCGACGTTGCACGGCGCACCGGATGTTCGCGTCGATGGGCGCGAACGCCTTCGGGGCCCGTGCCGCGCGCGGGCTGGCCGCCACCGGTGAGCAGGTGTGGCGCGGCCGAGGGTCGAGGCCGGTGGACTGGGGACTGCCCGGGGGGCACCCGGATGCGAGTCCCATCGCCGCGGCGGGAGCATGGTCCGCAGTTCAGCACCGACGACAGTCGGTCGCACATGGAGGTCCGACCGTGAGCAGTGTCGCAGCGGGATGCCTTGTCACCGTGCCCGGTCCGTCGATCGCTCGAGCGGCGGCGGACCACCGCCTGCGCCGGAGCGCGTGGCTCACCGACCGTGAGCTCCAGGAGAGGCGGCGGCGAGCGGTCCGCACCGTGGACGCCCTCCTCGAGACCGTCGAGGAGATCAATCTCGCCGGCCGAGGCCGCCAGCACGACCCGCTGATCCCCCATCGCCTGCGCCGGCTCGAGGCCGCGATCGGGCGGCCGGCCCCGCCGGGGGTGCACCGGGCGCGGAACAACCATCAGCTCCACGCCGCGCTGATGGACTGGCAGGAGGTGCTGCTCGACGAGGTCTGCCCCGCCCGCGAGCTGCATCGTGCCGTCGACGGCGAGCAGCTGGTGGAGTGGGCACGGGTGCCGTCCGCCTAGAGTTCCGGGCATGACAGAGCCCACCCTGGTGCTGCGGCCGGCCTTCAACAGCTACGTTCGCGCCTCCTTCGCCCTCAACCTCGTGGTCGTCGCCCTCCTGGTCTTCGAGCTCTTCGGGCACGCCTTCACACGGCCCGCGAACCTGTTCATGTGGATCGCGATGGCGGTGGTGTGCGTCGGGCTGCCGCTCTCCGGCTACCTCCGCAGCCGGCTGTCCGTCGATGCGACCCACCTGCGGACGGCGAACTGGCTGGGGACCCGGCGCGAGTACCCGAGACAGGCCATCCGCGGCATCGCCGTCGAGCGCTCCGGTGTCGCCTTCCTCGGACCCGCCGGTGAGCCGGTGCACCGGGTGTCCCGGGGGATGTGGCAGGACGAGCAGCTCGTCGAGCTCAGCCGCCACCTCGGGGTCCCGATCACGGGCCGGCGGCGCGACGCCGACGCACCGCTCTAGGGGGAGCGCGTCGGCGCTCAGAGCCTCTGGGAGGCCCCCGGTGACCGGCCCAGCCAGCCGGCGAGGCGGTCGTATGCCGGCGCGTCCTCGGGCACGGGCACCTCGGGCCCGAAGTGCTTGCCCTCGGCGGCGGTTCCCCGGAACTCGGGGCGGAGCATCGCCCGGGAGGAGGCCAGGGCGATCTCGGCGAGCACGGGGTCGAGCTCGCCGGTGCGCCCCCGCGCCGCCGCCACGTCCCATCCGTGGATCACCACCTCGATCCGGTGCACGCCGAGCGCGAACGCCGCCGGCACCGGGTGACCGCCGAAATCGCGGGTGCTCTCCAGAGCCCCAGGCGAGGACCAGGCGTCGAGCAGGCCGGCCGCGGCCTCGCGGTAGGCGGCGACCAGGTCGCCCTCCACGGGGTCGGACTGGCCCCGCTGCGGCGTGCCGCCCTCGGCGGAGACGCGCATCATCCGGATCGAGGCGACCAGGTGGCGCACCACCTCCGCGACGTCCCAGCCCGCACACGGCGTGGCCAGCGACCAGCCGTCGTCCCCCACCGACGCGATCACCCGGCCGGTCTGGGCCAGGGCCTGGTCGAGCGTCGCGACCTCGTCAGCCTCCGTGGTCACGGGTCTCTCCTCCTCCGTCGCCGTGGCCGTCATGCCGGCGGTGGCGCCCGTCCCCCGGTGGCCAGGCGATCAGCGGCCGTCCGATCTCCCCGATTGTGGCCGAACGGATCCTCGACCCGTCCCAGGCGCCAGCCGTGCTCGTCGCGCCTGATTGCTGATAAACTGGATCAGAATTATCAACTATGAGCCGAGAGGACCCATGTTCCGGTTTCCGAACCCGGTCGACGAGCACGCCGCCCGCACCGTCGCCCTGGGCGTCGTCGCGCTCTCGGTGCTGGTCCTCGCCACCGGCCAGCACTGGCTGCTGCTGCCCCTCGCCTACGGCTTCCTCGCCCGTGTCCTCACCGGACCGCGGCTCAGCCCGCTCGGCCTGCTCGCCACCCGCGTGGTGGTTCCCCGGCTGCCGATGACGCCCCGGCTCGTTCCCGGACCGCCGAAGCGCTTCGCCCAGGGGATCGGGCTGGCCTTCAGCGCCGCCGCCGCAGTGCTCGCCCTCGGCCTCGGCCTCGACCGGGCGGCGGACGCCGTCCTCCTCGCGCTGACCCTGGCGGCGAGCCTGGAGGCCTTCGCGGGCCTCTGCCTCGGCTGCAGGGTCTTCGCCCTGTTGATGCGCCTCGGGGTGATCCCCGGGGCGGTGTGCGAGGCGTGCAACGACCTCTCCGCCCGGCGGCTCGCGGCCTAGCTGCGCCGCGTACGGTGGGCAGATCCGGCCCGGGGGCGGCGCCGATCGCGACCGCGCCGTCGCGGTGAGGTGACCCCATCCCCCGCCCGGCCATTCCAGAATGGGCGCATGGCGATCCGGCGCGGCAGCGTGGTGAGCAGGGCGGTCGGCATGATCACCCGGCGCCCGACCGGCGATCCCCCCAACGCCGCGCACCCGGCATCGGTGCACACGACGCCCGGGGCGGTGGCCTGCTCGAATTCCGGCTGCGCGGCCGTGACCGGGCTCGCCTGCGCCTACCTCGACCGTCGCGGCCGGCGGTGTGACACCGCGTGGTGTCCCGAGCACCGCGCCGTCGTCGGCCGGGCGTCGTACTGCCGCCGGCACGCCGGCGTCGTCAACGCCATCGCCGCCGTGGGCGACTCCGCGGCGAGCGCACCCGATCTCGACAACCGTGCGGCGTCGCTGGTGATGTGGGTCGGCCGCGACCTCGAGGACCGGGTGCGGATGCTGGTGGAGCCACGTGCCGAGCAGACCGGGCTCGAGCTGGTCGACGACCCCATCCGCTTCGTGCACCGCGGACTGCAGCGTCCTCGCGCCTGGGTGCGCGGGTGGAAGCTCATCGACCAGACCGGCGTCCGCTACACCATCGCGGTCGCCGTCGAGGAGGACCGCCCCGACGAGGTCGTCATCCGCTCCGGTGTCCGTGAGCTGGCCCGGGCGGTCCCGCCGTGGATCAGCCGGAGGAGCCCGGCCGGTCCACCGGCGGCCGGCGACGACGCGCGCGAGCGCGCCGCCTTCTACGACTGGCTGGTGCAGGGGATCGCCGCGGAGCTCACCAGCTGGGTGTGACCAGGGGATCAGCGGCAGCGTGTTGACGCCGTCGATTGACCGAAACTCGGTGTCACCACTCCAGCGGCCTGCCCAGCAACGCCACCACGTCGATGCCCGGGGAGGACGCACCGCCGGCCTTCACCTCGATGCGCGCGGGGCGCTCGGCGGCCAGCCGGGCCACCACCGCCAGCGAGTCCTGCAGGTCGCGCTGCGAGTCGGTGTAGGCGCCGTGGAGCGCACCCTGGCGGAGCAGGATGACGCCGGTCTCGGTGCCGCCGGCGACCAGCACGGAGCCGTCGACCCCCTGCTCGTAGAGGTACTCGAGGAGCTGCTCGAAGTTGATGAAGCGGCCGAGCAGGCCGGTGAAGAGCGGCGCCGCGCTGAGCAGCTGGGCGAGCGCGACCACGGTCTCGCCGCTCAGGGCGATCACGTCGAGCAGCCCCTCGCCGCGCTCGACGCGCCCGCGCACCTGCTGGAAGGCGCCGTCGCCCTGGGTCCGCGTGCCGTCGCTGAAGAGCGCCTCGAGGACGTGTCCCTCGTGGACCAGGAGCACCCCGCCGAACCCGGTGCCGTCGAGGCGGACGTAGCCGGTGAGGGCGTCCGCGGCGAGCGTCCGCAGCAGCTTGGGGAAGTCGATGAAGGCGCTCTTCAGCCCGGCGTAGACCGGCCTGCCGGCGGGCAGTGGAGCGAGCCCGCCGAGCGGGGCCGCGTTGGGATTGCCGAGGACGGCGGGTGCCGCGGCGGCTCCGGCCGGACGGATGCCGACGGTGGGGGTCACGATCACGGTCTGGGTCGCCATGGTGTCTCCCGTGGTGGTCGTCGGCGGCGCGCCCGAACCCCAGGGGGCGGCGCTCGAGGTCACCCGCACCTCCGGCTCGGCGACCGCGGTCGCCGACGCCGAGCGGGCCGCCCTGACGCCGGCGTCGCGGGCCCGGACCGACGGCCGGTGCCGTTCCGCCTCGGCGAGCAGCGTGGAGACGGCCGCCCTGACCGTCTCCTCGGCGGGAAGCTGGGCGCGGGGCTGGAAGGTGAACTGTCCGTGGGTCCACGCGAGCGCGGCGATCACCGCCGCCTCGCCCTGGCCCAGGTCACCGGCGGCATGGAAGAGATGGCCGAACAGGAAGTGGAGCGAGCAGCGGGCCTCCCCGGACACCACCGAGAGGGTCCCGGTGGCACGCTCGGACTGCAGCGTCTCGAGCAACGAGCCGAGGCTGTTCTGGGCGAGCGAACCCTGCGTCCACACCCGGGTCTCCTCCTTGCAGTGGTCGATGGGCCCGCGGGTGAGTTGCGGCCAGTCCTCGCGCGTTCAGCGCGCGCCGTTCCACCGCCCTGTGGTGAGCCGTCACGATTGTGCCGGAGCCGCACCGCCTTGCCTAGGCTTGATTTTTCAGTGGCGGTGAGGTAAGAGGTTTCGGCGCTCACCGTTCCACGTTGCTGCCAACTGCGCGCCGGCGGTGCAGTCGATGCAATTGAGCTGACGGCGATCGCCCGGACCGCACGGCGGCGGCCGGCGGGTGGCGGCTATCGTGGCCCTCACCACCAAGGAGGCCATGCATGCGCGTCACCCGCGTCCGACCCGAGAGCCAGCTCGGTGATCCGGAGAGGTTCCACGGCACCGTCTGGATCGACCAGATCGCGGTGGCCACGGCCCCGTCACGGATCGTGTCCAACAGCGTCCACTTCACCCCCGGAGCCCGGACCGCGTGGCACACGCACCCGTTCGGCCAGGTGCTCCACGTCGTCGAGGGCGCCGGACGCGTCGGTGAGCGCGGCGGCGCCGTCCACGAGGTCCGCGCCGGCGACACCGTCATCACCGAGGCCGGCGAGTGCCACTGGCACGGCGCCGCGCCGCATCAGTTCATGACCCACATCGGCATCACCGAGCTCGACGAGGCGGGGAGCACCGCCGACTGGGGAGCCCAGGTGACCGACGCGGAGTACCTCGGCACCGCCGGGTAGCCACCCGGGCGGGGCCGGCGCCGGCCGGCCGGCGCCGTGGAAGCCGCGCGACGGGATACCCTCGACGGCTCGTGATCGAGCACCGCGGCGACGTCCTCTTCCTGCCGGCCGATCCTCCGCGCCTGGGGGCGTTCGCCCTGTGGCACCCGCCCCCCCAGGGCGCCGGCACCGCCTCGACCGTCGGAGTGGTCCACCCCGACTCCGGCCAGCTGCGAAGCCGATCGGTGCCGGCGCGGCACCTGCCCGTCGCCGACGCCCTCCCCTGGCTCGCCGGTCTCGGCGAGCACGAGGCCGTCGCCCCGAGCCAGCTCGCCTGGGCGGCGGCGGTGCAGGCGGCGGTGGCGCTGGTCGCCCAGGGACGCCTCCGCCCCGGGGTGACCCCGCGCGGCTTCGGAGCCTGGTTCGTCGGCCCCCTCGACTCCGCCGACGAGGCCTGGCTCGACCGGCTCGCCCGCGCCTTCCCCGCGCTCGCCCACGCCGCCCCCCTGGCCACCGACGTCGCCCGCCTGCGCAGCCCGCGCCACCTGATCACGGAGTGCTGGGACGCCGTCGCCGACGCCCTGGTGCGCACCGCCGGGGCCCTGCAGGTCTGCGCCGAGCCCTCGCTCGCCAGCCGGGTGCCGGTCAGCGCGGAGCACCTGCGGCCCTGGCTGGAGAGCGTGGCCCAGGTGCAGCCGCTGGCGGTCGCCGCCGGGCTCCGCGTGGTCCTCCCCGACGAGCCCGGCGTCCCCGCCGCCATCGTCCTGCAGCTGCGGCGCCGGGACGATCCCGCGGTCGTGATCGACGCCGCCAACCTCCGCACCGCGCCGCCCGCCCTGCGGAGGCGGCTGGCCGCCGCGGAGCTGGACATCGAGCTCGCCCTCCACCGGGGCGCCCGCCGCTGGCCGCCGCTGGCACGCCTGGCCTGGCCCTCCGGCGACGGCCGCACCGAGCTGTCCGACGACGAGCTGGGCTCGCTGCTCGAGGCCGCGGACACCCTCACCGGCCTCGGGGTCGAGGTGCAGTGGCCCGCCTCGCTCTCCGAGCGCACCCTGTCGCTCCGCGCCGTGGTGGGCCGTGGCGACCCCCTGGAGCTGCGCGGGCCGGAGGGCTTCAGCCTCGACGG
The DNA here is from genome assembly GCA_036495095.1 of Candidatus Dormiibacterota bacterium. Taxonomy (NCBI): domain Bacteria; kingdom Bacillati; phylum Candidatus Dormiibacterota; species Candidatus Dormiibacterota bacterium. Next base: position 60,786 of record DASXNK010000200.1, read on the forward strand.
CCTCCTCGACTTCCGGTGGGAGCTGACCCTCGGGGGCACCACCCTCACCCTCGAGGAGATGGACGCGCTCGCCGAGGGGCGGCGCGCCATCGTCCGGCTGCGGGACGGCTGGGCGGTCGCCGATCCGCATCTGGTCGACCGGCTGCGGCAGCGACCCACCGAGGTGCTGCGTCCCGGCGACGCGCTCGCGGTTGCCCTCACCGGCACCCTGGAGGTCGGCGGCGCGATCGTCACCGCCCGGGCCGAGGGCGAGCTGGAGCGCCTCGGCCGGCGTCTCGCCGAGGTCGCGGCCCCGCAGGAGGCGGCCGAGCCGGAGGGCCTCCACGCCACCCTGCGCGGCTACCAGCGCCGCGGGCTGGCCTGGCTGCTGGCGATGTGCGAGCTGGGGATGGGCGGCTGCCTGGCGGACGACATGGGGCTGGGCAAGACCATCCAGGTCATCTCCCTCCACCTCGCCCGCGGTCGCGGCCCGATGCTGGTCGTCTGCCCGGCGTCGCTGCTCGGCAACTGGGCGCGCGAGCTGAGCGGGTTCGCTCCGTCGGTCCCGGTCCGCCGCTACCACGGCGACGGGCGGCACCTCGACGGGCTGGCGGCCACCGAGGTGGTGCTCGTCACCTACGGCGTCGCCCGCCGCGACCGGGCCGCCCTGGCCACGGTGCGATGGGACCTGGTGGTCGCCGACGAGGCCCAGCACATGAAGAACCCGCACTCGCGGACCGCCCGCGAGCTCCGCGGCATCCCCTCGCGGGCGCGGGTGGCGCTCACCGGCACCCCGGTCGAGAACCGCCTCCTCGACCTCTGGTCGATCCTCGACTGGACGACGCCGGGCCTGCTCGGCCCGCTCGAGACCTTCCGGCGCCGGATCGCCGCCCCGATCGAGCAGGAGGGCGACGCCGCCGCCGCCGAGCGCCTCGGCCGCATGGTCCGCCCCTTCCTGCTCCGCCGCACCAAGCGCGACCCGGACATCGCCCCTGAGCTGCCGCCGAAGACGGAGCTCGACGTGATCGTCCCGCTCACCCCCGAGCAGGCCAGCCTCTACGAGGCGGTGGTCCGCGAGGCCCTGGCTCGCATCCGGAGCACCGCGGGGATCCAGCGGCGCGGGCTCGTCCTCGAGCTCCTCACCGGCCTCAAGCAGATCTGCAACCACCCCGCGCAGTACCTGCGGGAGACCACCCCCCTGCGCGGCCGGTCGGGCAAGCTCGAGGCCCTCGACGAGCTCGTCGAGGTCATCGTCGCCGAGGGCGAGTCGGTGCTCGTGTTCACCCAGTACGTGGCCATGGCCCGCCTTCTCGAGGCGCACCTCGCCGAGCAGGGCATCGGCACCCTCTTCCTCCACGGCGGGGTCGAGGCGCGGCGGCGGGACACGCTGGTGCGGCGCTTCCAGGACGGCGAGGTGCCCGTGTTCCTGCTCTCGCTCCGTGCCGGCGGCGTGGGCCTCAACCTCACCCGCGCCACCCACGTGGTGCACTACGACCGGTGGTGGAACCCGGCGGTCGAGGACCAGGCGACCGACCGCGCCCACCGGATCGGCCAGGACCGGCCGGTGCAGGTGCACCGCCTGGTGGCCGAGGGCACCGTCGAGGACCGCATCGCCACCCTGCTCCAGTCCAAGCGCCGGCTGGCCGAGAGCGTCGTCGGCTCCGGCGAGGCCTGGCTCACCGAGCTGTCCACCGACGAGCTCGCCGACCTCGTCGCGCTGCAGCAGACGCCGTGAGCCGGCCTCGCGGGCTGCGGGCCCGCGCCGTGGTCGAGCCCGGCACCGCGGTGGGCGTCTCGGTCCTGGGGGCGGCGTGGCTGGCGAGCCTGGAGAGCCCGCGGCAGCGGGCCCGGCAGGCGGCCGGGGAGGGACGGCGGCTGGCCGAGAGCGGGGCGGTGGGCGTGCTCACCTGGGAGCCCGGGCGCGTGTCCGCCCGGGTCGAGGCCGAGGAGGGCGGGATCCACCCGGTGGCGATCCGTGTCGAGCGCCTCGGGCTGCCGGTCTGGCGGGGCCTGGTCGGGGCGATGGCCAGGGACCCGCGGCTGCTCGCCGCGGTCCTCGACGGCGAGCTGCCCGACGAGCTGGTCACCGCCGCGGGCGGCGTCCACGGGCTGGTACCGGCGCCGACCGAGGTGCGGATCACCTGCGACTGCTCCCCGGGACCCGGCCTCTGCGACCACGCCGCCGCGGTGTGGTACGTCGCCGCCCACGCCATCGACCTCCGGCCGGCCCAGCTGCTCGAGCTCCGCAGCTTCGACAGCGACCTCACCGGCGCGGTGCACCGGCGGGTGCAGCGCAACCGCACCCGGGCGGCGCGCAGCGCCCACGATCCCGGCGTCGACCCGGTCGCGGCCTTCGCGCGCGTGCCCGACCCGCTGCCGCCACGGCTCGCGCTGCCGGTGCGGCCGGGGACGCCGGAATCGCTGCCGGCACGACCGCCCGCGGGGGTGAGGATCCGCCCCGAGGACGTCCTGGGGCTCGCCGCCGACGCCGCGCGCCGCGCCTGGGAGCTCGGGATGGGCACCGGCGACGGCGGCCTGGGGCTCGACGCGGACACCGACCTGGCCCGGCGCGTCGCCCCGCTGGTGGACGACCATCCCCGGCTGATCGCGCTCGCCAACGCCACCGACCGCGACCCGTGGTCACTGGCCCGGCTGGGACTTGCCTGGCGCGCCGGGGGGGCGGCTGCGGTCGACCTCCTCCTCCACCCCTGGTCGCCACCCCCGGAGTGGCTGGCACCGGCGGCGGCGGCCCTCGGCGGGCTGGGCTCGGTGCGCTGCCGGCACAACCGGGTCACCGCCGAGACGAGCGGGGTGCAGCTGCGGCTGGGCCGGGATCGGCGCTGGTCGCTCCTCGAGCGTGAGGGCGACACCTGGGTGCTCCGCGAGCCGGCCCGGGCCGATCCCGTGGACGCGCTGCGGGCGGTGCGGCTGGCGGTGCTGCCGGTCGCCGTGGTCGACCCCGAGCCGGCGGCCGCCGGAGACGGGGGCGACGCGGCACAGCTCCGACTTCCGCTCTGACGCGGCGCCCGGCGGTCACCTCCCGTATCAGAGGGCGGCGGGGCGGTTCTCCTCGATGACGGCGCGCGCCTGGCGACGCAGCCGGTCGACGTTCTCGGCCGCGGTCGAGGCGAGGATGCTCATGCTGGTCTGCCGCATCGGCGACGAGTGCAGGCGCTCGGCCTGGTCGAGGTCGGCGGCGACGGCCGGGGCCACCCGGCGGAGCACGGTGCGCTCGCCGCTGGAGAGCGCGGAGATCGACAGTCGGGTGCGGGGGATCTCGGGCCGCTGGACGATCAGGGGCTGACGGGGGGCCTGGGGACGGTCCCACAGCGGGGTGCCCATCACCGGCACGGCGCCGGGCCGGCCGTAGCCGTTGATGACGTCCTGGATGAGGGGATACCGCTCGACTCGATTTGTCATCGTTCTCCTGTTGGGTGCGGCCTCAGCATACGCTCCCCCCTGGTACCGGACACCGACGGCGCCGTACGCACGTGGTTCCAATGGCTCTCGGTCGATCGGCGTCCCCGGTAACGGGCCGGCTCACACGGAGGCAACATCGTGGACTTCAGGCTCGAGCTCATCGTGGTCCCCGTCTCGGACGTGGACCGCGCGAAGGCGTTCTACATCGACCAGGCCGGCTTCGGTCTCGACGTCGACCACAGCGCCGGCGAGGACTTCCGCGTCGTTCAGCTGACCCCGCCGGGCTCGGCGTGCTCGATCGCGCTGATGAGGAACAGGGAGTCGCCGGGCTCGCTCCAGGGGCTGCACCTGGTCGTCACCGACATCGACGCGGCCCGCGCCGAGCTCGTCGAACGCGGGACGGATGCCGGCGAGATCTACCACTTCGGGGCGGGCGGTCAGACGCCGGGGCCGGATCCGGAGCGCCGCGACCACAACTCCTTCCTCTCCTTCAGCGACCCCGACGGCAACGGCTGGCTCGTCCAGGAGGTCAGGAGGGTGCGGCCGGAGACCGGGGCGCGCTAGCGTGGCGCGATCGCGGAGCGGGTCGGAGGTGGTCGGCATGTGGTCCATCGGTCAGCTGTGGCGCTATCCCACCAAGTCGATGCTCGGCGAGCAGGTCGACAGCGTCACCCTCGGCGAGAACGGGGTGGCGGGCGACCGGGCGTACGCGCTGCTCGACGTCGCCACCGGCCGGATCGTGAGCGCCAAGCGGCCGGCGCACTTCGGGCGGCTCCTGGACTGCCGCGCGACCACCGCCGCCGGCGGCGGGCCATCCGAGGCGATGGTCACCCTCCCCGACGGCTCGGTCCTGAGGATGGACGACCCCGAGACCGAGCGGCGGTTGACCGCGCTGCTGGGGCGGGAGGTGCGGGTGGTCACCACCGCACCCGACGTCGCCACCTACGAGATGATGTTCCCCGACGTGGAGGGGGCCGCGCCCGAGGAGTTCGCCGCGATGACGGACATCGCCGAGCGGGATGCGGAGGGACCGGTCTCCGCGGTCGCCGTGGGGCTGTTCGCTCCGGGGACGTTCGTCGACGTGAGCCCGCTGCATGTCGTCGCCGCCAGCACCCTGGCGCAGCTCGCCGGTCTCGACCCCTCGACCGTCTGGGACGTTCGCCGCTTCCGTCCGAACATCGTGATCGACGGCGAGTCGGCGGAGCCGTTCGTCGAGAACGGCTGGATGGGCTGTGAGGTGGCGATCGGTGACGAGGTCGTTCTCCAGATGGGTCCGTCCACGCCGCGGTGCGTGATGACGACGCTCGCGCAGCCGGGGCTGGAGCGGGACCTCTCGGTCCTGCGGACCCTCGCGCAGAGGAACCGCCAGGAGATCCCGGAGTACGGGCGGTGGGCGTGCCTCGGCACCTACGCGAGCGTCGAGCGCGGCGGCACCGTGCGCGTCGGCGACCGTGTCGAGGTCGGAGCGCCGGTGGGCTGACGGGTGTCGAGAGGTCGAGACGATCGTCGAGATCCGGTGGCCGGGGCGAGGTGATGGGTGGCCTGCTGGCGCTCGTCGGGGGAGGCGAGTTCATGCCGGGCAACGAGGACTGTGACCGGGCCCTGCTCGCCGCGGCGCGCCCGGGTCCACGGTTCGTGGTGCCGACGGCGGCCGCCCGGCAGGGACCGGAGCGTGCCCTCGAGACCGCGCGCCGGTGGTTCCTGCGCCTGGGAGCGGAGATCGAGGTGCTTCCGGTGCTGCGCCGGCGCGACGCCCAGGATCCGGAGCTGGCCGGGCGCGCCGCCGGGGCGGGCCTCGTCTACATCTGCGGCGGCGACCCCGGCCTGCTCCTCGACGTCCTCGAGGGATCGCCGGTCTGGGACGGGGTGCGGACCGCCTGGGCGGCGGGCGCCTCGCTGGCCGGCTCCTCGGCGGGGGCGATGGCGCTGGCCCGCACCATGCTGGTCCGCGCCGCCTGGCCCGACCGGTCGCGGCGGCGGGCGCGCCCGGCCCTCGGCCTCGCCCCGGTCGACGCCGTGCTGCCGCACTTCGACGGCTTCGGCGCCACCTGGGTCGACTCGGCGCTCGCCGGGATGCCGGGTGATCCACTGCTCCTCGGCGTCGACGAGCGCACCGCGGCGCTCTGCGACGGCGGGCGGTGGACGGTGATGGGCCCGGGGACGGTGACGGTGATCCGCCACGCCGGGCGTCAGGCCTTCGGACCCGGGGAGACGCTCCCTCTCGAGGCGCCGTAGCCGGACCGGGCGGCCGGCGCCTCCGCCGGGGTCCGGGGGCTCTCTCCCGACTGTCAGACTTGGGGGGAGGATCGCGCATGACCGAGGAGGACGACGGTGCTACGTGCCCTGCTCCTCGCCCCGCCCGGGGCGGGCAAGGGGACACAGGGGGAGCGGCTCGCGCAGGTGTACGGCGTCCCCCACCTCGCCACCGGTGACCTGCTGCGCCGGCACGTGGCCGAGGCCACTCCGCTGGGCTCGGAGGCCAAGGCGTTCATGGACCGCGGCGAGCTGGTCCCCGACCGCCTGGTGGTCGACGTCATCGTCGACCGCATCGCCGGGCCGAAGCCCCTGGCAGGGTTCGTCCTCGACGGGTTTCCCCGGACCCTGGCGCAGGCCAGGCAGTCCTACGACTGGGGACGGCTGAGGGGCCGGACCTTCCACGCGGTCATCTCGCTCCAGGTGCCCGAGGACGAGCTGGTCCGCCGGCTGCTGGAGCGGGGGCGGAGGTCGGGCCGCACCGACGACACCGACACCACCATCCGGCACCGGCTCGCCGTCTACGCGGAGCACACCGCCCCGCTCCTCGACTTCTACCGGGGACGGGACATCCTGGTCGAGGTCGACGGCACCGGGCCGGTGGCCGAGGTCACCGCCCGCATCCGCGACGCCCTCAGCCCACTCCAGCTGCCGGCGACGCGCACCGTCCACCACGTCAGCCAGTCCAACCCCCGGGGACCGTCGCAGCGCGACGTGCCCGCCCTCCTGCGACGGATGGCGGACACGATCGAGAAGCTCCGGCCGGCCAAGGTGCACGACGTCACCTTCGGGACGGAGACGACCGAGGACGGTCCCTGGCACCACCTCACCGTCTACTTCCATCCCAGCGAGCCGGACTGACGCTCTCAATCAGGCGATTGCCGGCCGGCGGTCGAGGTGTCGGCGGCCTGATTGCAGTCACAGGCGACTCAGCTGGCGCCCTGCCGGCCGGATTCTGACATTATCGTCGCAAATCGGTATACTCATCACAATAACCATCCCTGACAACGCGCCAAACGCGAAGCCGCGGGCACGTCCTGGCAGTCGGCAATCAGCCGCCGCCGGCGCGGAGATGCGCCTCGACAGTCACACATGATCTGCGTGTGGTCGAATCCAGCGCACTCACGGATGTTGGAGATCGCAGACCTCATGAGATCCATGCGCGACGCGCGGAGGGTCGGCGGCGTGCTCGCACTCGCCGTGGCCACTCTGCTCTGGACACCGCTCGCGGTGAGCGCCGCCACGGCGCCGACGCTGGGCACGGACACGAGCTTCGCGGTCCTGGGTGGCAGCACGGTCACCAACACCGGTCCCACCAGCATCACCGGAGACCTCGGACTGTCGCCGGGCAGCGCGGTGACCGGCTTCCCGCCGGGAGCGCTGAACGGAGCGTCGCACATCGACGACGCGGTCAGCGTCCAGGCCAAGTCGGACCTGACCACCGCCTACAACACCGCGGCGGGGCAGCCGTGCACGGCCACGTTGACCGGCGACCTCGGGGGCCGGACCCTCACCCCGGGCGTGTACTGCTATCCCTCGGCGGCGCAGCTGACCGGAACCCTCACGCTCGACGGCGGCGGCGATCCCAACTCGCTCTTCCTCTTCAAGGTCGGGAGCACGCTCACCACCGCCTCCAGCTCGAGGGTCGCCCTCGTCAACGGAGGCCCGTGCGGCGTGTTCTGGCAGATCGGCAGCTCGGCGACCCTCGGCACCGACACGGTCTTCGTGGGGACGATGCTCGTCAACACCAGCATCACCCTGAACACACGGGCCGGCATCCTCCCGGGGCGGGCCCTCACCCAGACCGGTGCGGTGACCCTGGACAGCAACCACATCACCCGGCCGCCGGACGTCTGCACCACGCCCAGCACGTCGAGCACGACGTCGCTCACCTCCTCGCCGAGCTCGTCGACCACCGGCGAGCCGATCGTGCTCAGCACCACGGTGACGTCCGGCGGCGCCGGGACCCCGACCGGGACGGTCAGGTTCGAGGACGGCACCACCCTCCTCGGCACCACCCCGCTCGACAGCGGCGGCCGGGCCACGCTGACCACGAAGGCCCTGACCGCCGGGCGGCACACGGTCACCGCGCTCTACTCGGGATCGACCAGCACCCTGACCAGCGTCTCCTCACCGTTGGTCCAGACGGTGACGGGCTCGGGCTCGGCAACCGCGAACGCACTGCGAACCCCCCAGGTCGG
>DASXNK010000201.1 GCA_036495095.1 Candidatus Dormiibacterota bacterium
CGGCTGACCCGGCGCACCTGGCCGAGCGGTGAGGCACCCAGCCTGCGCTGGGTCCTGGTCCACATGATCGAGGAGTACGCGCGGCACAACGGCCATGCCGACCTCCTCCGGGAGTCGGTGGACGGGGCCACCGGGGAGTAGCACTTTCCGCCCTCCCAGGTCCATGAGGGTGCCGTTCTCCGGCCGTAGCGTGGTGCCACGCGTCTGACGCTGGAGGCGACCGTTCCGATGATGGCCCACCGCGACGAACCCTCGGGCGTCTGTGGGTTCGCATCCCACGCCCTGATGGCGGCGGGGATGGCATCCATGCTCGCGCCCGTCCACGGCGGCGCCCTGACCCGCGGGCTGTGGCAGGCGGCCTACGCGGCCGGGTGCGCGTTCTTCGTCGTATCCATGGTGCGGGGCCGGAGGCTCGGGCCGCGCTCGGGGATGCCGGCGCCGCTGCACCACGCGATGTGCAACGCCGCCATGGTGTACATGCTCGCCATGCCCTCGCTGTCGGTGCTGGTGATCACCACGATCCTGATCGCCTACTTCATGGTGAGCGTGCTCGTGGACGGCTACCTTCTCGCCCGGAGTGCGTCGCAGGGCTCGGCCTCCCGGTGGTGGGAGACGGTCAGCCAGGGAACGCGCATCCTGATGGCCGGCGCGATGGTCTACATGTTCGCGGTGATGGACGTCGCCGCGAGCGCGGGCATGCACCACCATCACCTCCAAGGGTGACTGCTCTCGTCGCCCCCGGTCAGGCGCGGAGCGTTCCCGCCATGCGGAGGGCCAGCTCCAGGCGCGAGGCCAGCACACGCACGGGGAAGCCGCCCACCGTCGTCTGCACCTCGACGAAGCCGGTGTGGTACAGGACATCGCCGGACCTGCCGTCACCCAGCGCGACCCGGGAGCCGCCGTCGGCCGACCATGGGCTGATCGCCGTCTGCCGGAGCATGAGCTGCTGCACCACGGCGAACTCGCCGCCGCCCGTGAAGCTGTCGAGGTAGAACGGCATCAGGGGAGCGTCCCCCTCCTGGCGGGCGTCGGTGAGCTGGCGGTCACGGCGGAGGCCGGCGGGGGCGGTGGCGTGGAGCGCGGCCCCGGAGGGCCGGCCCTCGGTCACCCGCTCCGTGGCGCTCACCGTCGCGGCGATCTCACCGGGGGTGGCGAACTCGTCGGGACCGAACCGTGGTGCGCGGTCCACCGCGGTCGCCTCGGCGACGCGGACCTGCCGCCCGGCGACGCTGACCGCCTCGCGGAGCATGATGCCGTCGGGGGTGACGCAGCTCTCGACGTGCTCCTGGGCGTCGCCCGGCCGGAGCGCCTCGCTCCCTGAGTGACGGTAGAGGTAGGTGGTGCACCGCTGCCCGAGCACGGAGCGTCCACCACGTTCCTCCGCCACGCCCGCCGCGACCGCGGCGCTGAGCGCGGGCCGGGAGAAGACCTGGGGCTCGAGCGCCAGCGTCAGCGGTGTGGCGAAGGCCTTGAACCCCTCGGGGAGGGTGACCCGTTCGGTCCGGTTCACGACACTGCCGGAGACCACCGCGCCACCGGGGGGAGCGCCGTCGCGGTGCTCGACCCGGACCTGCCCGGGGCGCCGCACCGAGATCACATCGGTCTGGACCAGGGGCGCGGCCCCGGCGGTGTCGTCGACCCGGTACACGGCGCGATACGCCGGTGCCGGCGCCACCGCGGGTGGCCCCGGGTCGTCGGGAACGGCGTCGCCGAGGCGGACCAGTCCCAGCACCACCCCCAGGCCGGCGAGGGTGGCAACCCCGGTCGCGGCGAGCCAGCCGATGGTCGGGTGGCGGAGCAGCGACGTCCTCCGCCGCGCCGGCGCAGCGGGTGCAGCCGGCTGCGCGAGAACCGCGGCCACCGGCGCCGTCCGTCTCGGCTCGCGGACCTTCCAGCTGCGACTCCTGGACATCGCGCCGCCTCAGTGAGGGCCGTCGACCGCGCAGGCCGCCGGGCCGAAGGCTCCGTTCTCGCCGAGCTCGAGCACCCGTGCCGGGTCATAGCCGAGCAGCCCGAAGACGTGCGCCGAGTCCTCGTGGCGCGCCGGTGCGCGGCGGTGGGTGCTGCCCTGCGGGGCGCCGACGCGCAGTGGGCTGGCGACCTGGCGCACGGTGCCGAAGCGTGGGTGCGCGGTCTCGACGACCACCCCGCGCGCCAGCGCCTGGGGGTCGGCGAACGCCTGCTCGAGGTCGTTGACGGGCGCACAGGGCACCCCCGCGTCGGCGAGCCGGTCGAGCAGGTCGGCGGTGGTCTCGCCCCCGAACAGCGGCTCGAGGATGGCGAGCAGCTCGCCCCGGTGGGCGAGGCGGGCGCCGAAGTCGGCGAACCGCGCGTCGGTGGCGAGCTGGGGGCGCCCCAGGGCCTCGGTGAGCCGCTTCCAGAACTTCTCCTTGGCACACACCACCACGATCCACCCGTCGCCGGTGCGGAAGTTCTGGAAGGGCACGATCGACGGATGCGCGGAGAGAGCGGTGCGCTCGGCCCGGTGGCCGGTGGTCAGGTACCAGGTGGCGGGATAGCTGAGCATGCTCAGCGCCACCTCGAAGAGGCTGACGTCGCAGTCCATGCCGGTGCCGTCCCGGCGGGCCGCGTGGATCCCCGCCATCAGCGCCAGGGCCGCGGCCAGCCCGCTGGAGAAGTCCACCAACGAGAGCCCGGACTTGGTGGGCGGCCCGCCCGGCTCGCCGGTGAGGCTCATCCATCCCGCCAGACCCTGGACCAGGTAGTCGTACCCCGGCTCGGCGCGGCGCGGGCCGTCCATGCCGAATCCGCTCAGCGAGCAGCACACGATCCGCGGGTTGAGGTGCTTCAGGTGGGCGTGGCGGATGCGCAGCCGGTCGGGGATGTCCCCGCGCAGATTGGAGTACACCGCGTCGCTCTGGCGCACCAGGTCCTCGAACACACCGCGCCCCGCTGCGGTCGAGATGTCGAGGCTCAGGCTCCGCTTGTTGCGGTTGAAGGTCTCGAAGAAGAGGCTGTCCTCCCCCTCCTGGTACGGCGGCACGTACCGGCCGACGTCGCCCCCGGTGCCGGGGTCCTCGACCTTGATCACCTCCGCCCCCAGGTCCGCCAGGTGCACGCTGCCGTACGGGCCTGCGCCGTACTGCTCGACGGCGACGATGCGCACGTCGGCGAGCGGCCTCATCCGCCTCCCCCCGCGGCCACCAGGCTGGCGCGGGTCACCACCCGGTCGGCGGAGTGCCGAAGCGCCAGGTCCACGCTGCTCAGGGGGTAGTCGGCGTCGAGCAGGCTCTCCCACGGGAACTGTGGGTGGGTGGCCACGAACTCCAGGGCGCGGCCGAGGAAGAACGGGTGGTACCGGATCGCGGCCACGATGGTGACCCCGGAGCGGGTGAACAGCCCGGGATCGAACTCGCAGGTCTTCCCCGGCGAGATGTTGCCGACGCTCACGAAGCGTCCGCCCGCACGGGTCAGCCGGGCACCGTCCCAGAACGCGCTCGGGGTGCCGGTGACGTCGATGACCACATCGGGGAGCCGCCCCCCGCATCGGGCACGGACGGCGTCGGCCCGGTCGGCGATGCCGGCCAGCTCGGAGAGGTCGAGGGTGGCATCGGCGCCGAAGTCGCGGGCGATCTCGAGACGGCGGGGGTTCACGTCGGCGACCAGCACCCGCGCGTCCGTCGCCGAGGCGGCCGCGGCGCCGCAGAGGCCGAGCCCACCGGCGCCGAGCAGCAGCACCGTCTCCCCCGGCCGCAGCCCGGAGACGTGCACCGAGTACACCATCTGGCTGAGGGCGCAGTTGGCGCTGGCAGCCGACCGGTCGGAGACGGCGTCGGGCACCCGGTAGAGGTACTGGTCGCGGTGAACGTAGTAGTGGGTCCCGAAGGTCCCGTGGAAGTGCGGGAACGTGACGGCCGGCTTGCGCCAGTGCTCGTAGGCGTTTCGGCAGAGGTTCCAGTCGCCGTTCTGGCACTCGGGACAGCGCCGGCAGACCTGGTAGTAGGTGGCCACGGCACGGTCGCCCTCGCGGAGTGGCTCGCCGGCGAAGTCGTGGGTGACCCCCTCACCGAGGGCCACCACCCGTCCCAGACCCTCGTGCCCCAGCACCCCTCCGATCCCGACCTGGGGGTGCAGGCCTCGCCAGATGTGGAGCTCGGAGCCGCAGATGTTGGCCCGGATCATCTCCATCAGGACGTCCCCGGAGGCGGGCCTGGGGAGCTCGTACTCCTCCATCCGGGTCTGCTCGATCCCGGCCAGGACGGTGGTGGTGCCGCGGCTCATGGCACCAACCGTAGCCCCCCCCGCGGCGAGCTCCCCAGGCCACCGCAGGGCCAAGCTCGGCCCGATGTTCACTCTGGAGGGGCCGGAGGCTCCGCGTTCTCGCCGGGACCGGCGGGCACCGAGTTGACGATCGCGTCCGCAGCGCTGAGCGCCGCCAGGGTCTGCCATGCGCGGGTTGCGAGGTGGAGGTTGAGACGGGTATCGGGGTCGTTGAGGTCGTGGCCCGAGAGGTCGCGGATGCGCTGCAGCCGGTACTTCAGCGTGCTGCGCCCGATGAAGAGGGCCTTGGTGGTGACGTCGTAGTTCCCACCGCAGTCCAGGAAGCGCGCCAGCGTCTTCACCAGCTCGGAGGAGCGGAGGGTGTCGTAGTCGAGCAGGCGGCCCAGCATGGAGCGCATGAACCGCTCCAGCTCCGAGAAGTCGCCCACCGACGACAGCACCCGGTAGAAGCCGAGGTCGTCGAAGGCCGTCACCGGCTTGGCGAAGTGGGTGGAGCGCTGCAGCGACAGCACCAGGAGAGCCTCCCGGTAGGACCGAGGGATCTCCCGCCAGTGCTCGCACGCGCCGCCGACCGAGATCGCGCACCGGCCACCGCCCAGGTCGGGCAGCAGCGTGCGGCGCAGGTCCTCCCATCGCGGTTTCGCGCATGCGAGGATCACCACCGTGCCGCCCTTGGTCAGCACCAGGGTGCCCACGTCGAGCTCCTTCGCGCGCCGCCGGACGGCATGGAGGAAGGCGTCGGCGTCGTGGTTCTTGGTGTGGCCCTCGACGAGCACGACCCGGTGCGGACGCTCGAGGTCGTAGCCCAGGGCGTTGGCACGGGAGAGCGCGCCCGCCTCGTCGGTCCCGGCCAGCAGCTCCTCCCCCAGGTCGCGGCGAACCCGGAGCTCCACCTCGGCGATCGCCCGCATCTGGGCGAGCTTCATCGCCAGGACCGTGGTCCCGTGCTCCAGGGCGACCGAGACGATGTCGTCGACGACCTCGGGGACGTGGCAGAGGGCGAGCACGGCGAGGACGTCCTGGCGCGGGCTGGCGACGGTCACCAGGCGGTCGCGGTCGCGGACCGGCCGTGCCTCGGCGGCGAGCTGGCGGAGCAGCCGCTCACGCCGCTCGGGAGGGTCCTTCGGGTAGGGACTGGGCTGACCGGGGCCGTCCCACACCCGCAGGTTGCCGTACCGGTCCTCGATCGCCACCGCGAACCCGGTGACCTCGCGCAGGGCGCGGGCGATCCCCTCCAGCCCCTCGCTCGACGCCGCGACCCGGGTCAGGGTGTCGTGGACGACCATGCTCCGCTCGAGCCGGTTCACGGTGCGTGCGAGGGCGGCGTTGCTCGCGGCCGCGTGGGCCAGGAGGGCGCGCTCGCGGGCGATCAGGCCGGTGTTGGCGAGCGCGACGCCGCACTGCTGGGTCAGGGCGCTGAGCAGGAACCGCTCCTCGTTCGACACCGGGCCGCACCCCGAGAGGATGAGATGGCCGAGCACGCCGGTGCGGCTGCGGATCGGCATGGCCGCGGCCCATGGTCGGCCGCGCAGGCTGAGCTCGCCGCCGCCACCGCCGCCGCCGACCCGCTCCAGCTGGCGCACGATGTCGCCGCGCACGCTCGCCGATCCCAGCAGGGCGGTCGTGTCGCGCCATCCGTGGGCCGCGGAGTACGTCCCCTCGAGGCGGCAGCGGGCCAGCGAGGGCACGGCCGTCGCCGCCATGTGGAGGATCTGCTCCTCGTCGCCGGTCTCGTTCATCAGCATCGAGAGCACGAGCACGGCGTGCAGGCTCGACAGCTGGTCGAGCGCATCCGCCGCCGGCCGTGGGGCTGAGAGCGGGCTCACCCTCCCGTCCGGTAGCGGGCGAGGAACTCGTCCGGAGCGACGTAGAAGGGATTCTCGATCACCATGTTCCCGATCAGGACCTTGGGGTGGGTCTTGAGGACGTCGACGATGACGTCACCGGTGAAGCGCTCGAGGTCGTAGAGGCAGAGAAGGATCTGCGGGTACAGCGGTGCGAAGAGGTTGATCTTCGCCTCGTAGGCGCAGAGCTGCTCCACCCCCGGGCAGGTCTCGAGAGCCCAGGTCATCTCCCCCGCCGCCCGGGCGAGGGGGAAGCCCTCGTCGCGCACGGCGGCGCCGACATGCTGCTCGAGGAAGTGGAACATCTCCTCCTGGGAGAACCGTCCATCGCGCAGATAGGTGTGCTGGAAGTCGAAGACGTGGAGCTGCTCGCTGGTGACGCAGGTGTCGAGCTCGGCGACGTGGGGACGGAGGTGCTCCAGCATCTGCTCCCGGTCGGCGACATCCACGAAGCACAGGCACTTCTCGCCGGTGCGCAACCCCTCGGCCACGTAGGGGATGAGCAGCTCGTCGCGGCCCGCGGCCCCGTGGTAGAAGGCACAGATGTGGTCGCCAGGAGCCAGGACGATGCCGCCGATGCCCAGCTCGGTCAGCTTGCTCAGCATCGCAGGGCCGCCGACCCGGACCTCAGAACTGGGGATGCTCATTGCCTGCCCTCCGCCCCGCCGGTCTCCCGGCACGAGGTGATAGTAGTCAGGTCGCGCGGGCGTGGCCACCGCCCATGTCGACATGTCGCGCGAAAAAGGCGTCGAACTCCCCCTGGTCCTCGGGCTCGAGCCAGATCTCCTGGATCTTCCCCCCTCCCAGCCGGAAGGTCCCCATCTGCTCGACGTCGAGGACGTGCTGCCGCCTCACCGCGTGGAGGCGGGTCAGCGCGCGGGCGACGCCGCCGTCGACGCGCACCAGCGACACCTCGTAGTGGAGGCCGCCCGGCGCGCCCCGGCGCGAGCAGTCGAAGTACCCACCGGTCACCGCGTCGATGCCCCGGTAGTCGCCGGCGAGGGGGCTCGCGCCGCTGACGTGGAGCGTGACCTGGCGCGCGCACAGCCGCGGCGCCATGTCGATGAGGCGGTCGCCCGAGACCGCCTCGAAGAACCCCCGAACCAGGGATTCGTACGGCGACGGCATGTACATGACTGGCCTCGTGAATGAAGAGGCCGCCACCCGCCGGTCGGGTGGCGGCCTCGTCGGGTGGTCAGGCGGGAATCTGCTGGACGGTCAGCGTGTGGTTCCCGACCGTGGTGGTGATGTCGATCCGGTCCCCGGCCGGCTGCCGGTCCCCCTGCGCCACCCCGTCGATGGTCACACGGTAGGTGGCGCCGGGCAGCAGGTTGGTGATGCGGAAGCTGGTCGGCCGGCCCTCGGCGGTGCGGTCGATCGCCGAGAAGGAGGCGTGGAGGGCCCGCTCACCGGCGTCCCAGATCGCCTGGCGGGGACGGAGCGTCGGGTAGTCGACACCCTCGAGGGTGGGCTCGCGGAACTTGCTGAGCTTCGGGGAGTTGAAGAGGCGGTGCCAGGCACCCGGCTCGGTGATGGTGAAGGCGGGCATGATCCAGTCGTTGAGCTGCCCCCGGGGCCACGGCTCGTTGAGACCGAGACGCATGTAGAACTCGCCCTGCTCCTGGTCGACGGTCGGCTCGTAGGTGTTGAGCGCCCAGCGACGCAGCGCCGAGTAGGTCTCGTCGTCACCCAGCTCCCGAGCCATGGTCAGCGCGGTGATGGTCGCGTACGGGTAGTCGACCTCCATCCCCGGGGCGCCCGCCATGAACGCGGTGCCGTCCTTCTGGGACACGAGGAACCGCTTCTTTGCGCCCTCGTACAGCCGGGTGAACAGCTCGCGGTCCTGGGGGTAGCCGAGGAAGGCGTTGGCGAACCAGTTGTAGGCGAACTGGTGCTCCTCACCCCTCATGTTCACGTCGAGGTGGGCGTCATAGTAGAGGGAGAACCACTCGATGGGACCGGACGCCGGGACGCCCATGAAGTGCTCGCGCATGTACCGCTTCCAGGAACCGTACGACCAGTGGAAGTCGGTTCCGTGCATCGCGTCGAAGAGCTTGATGCTGAGTCCGGTGAGGTTGTTGCACCAGGGGTAGCTCTTGGTGACCTCGCAGGCGAGCCCTGAGGGGTTCTTCAGCCACTGCTGGACGATCAGCTCGTTCAGACCGCGATGGTCGTAGTCGAAGTGGGTGCTCGTGTCGTAGACCACCTTGAAGGTGCTGTCGAAGCGGGGGTCCCCGGAGACGTAGTTGTAGAAGCTGAGGATCAGGTTGAGGTAGCCCTTGTACATCAGGTTGCAGCTGCCGTTGCCGCGAACCGGGTCGGGATCGTAGGGAAAGGGCTCCACGCCGTTCGCCGCCCAGCCGGGGATGTCGTACTTGCCCCACTGGCCCTCGGGGATCAGCACCCGGGCCTCCTCGGGGTAGTTCGCCCGGTTGGGGTCGGGGCCCGAGTTCTCGGCCCAGTCCCAGTGCGACCAGTACTCCAGCATCCGGTCGGCGACGTAGCCGAGGATCCTGCTGTACTCCTCGCGCCACGCCGGCGTCTGGTCCGCCATCAGCCCGATCGCCATGGTCGCGTAGGAGAGGTCGTAGCGGTGGTAGACGCCGATCGGGGCACCGGTGAGGTTGTCCCACGACGGGTGCACCACGTCGTCCTTGAACCACGTCCCCCCGAAGCCGACCTTGCGGTGAAGGTAGGCCAGCCAGCCCATCGCCTCCTCGGTGAGGACCGGCTGGCCGGAGATGATCGTCGCCGACGATCGAGTGGGGGCCGGCGAGGTGACAGCACCATCGGCGAGGCCGAAGCACGCCGTGGTTGGCGGGGACTCTGTGGTCGCCATGTGTGTCTCCAGCTGTGGGTTGCCGGCACCCCGCGGCGGCGGGAGGACGCGATCCGGTTGTGGCAAGTCTTGTCCGCCGCCTCCCGCTTGACCACGGTCGGAGAGAGCCAACCGGGGCGACGAATTCGACCCCCGGGGGCGAGCCTCCGCACTCCGTCCACCGCTACGGTGGGGCCACCCGCAGACATGGGCTGGATGGGAGACGGCTCACACGGGAGGAGACGCGAGCATGACCGCACCGCTTCCATTGCGCCTGGACCGCTACGCCGGCCTCGTGATCGACGGGGAGACGTCGGCCGGCTCGGCGGGTGGCGGGACCATCCTCGACCGCGATCCGGCGACCGGCGAGGTCATCGCCGAGGTGGCCGCGGCAGCCGCCGCCGACGTGCAGCGCGCGATCGACGCCGCGCGCCGCGCGCAGCGGGGGTGGGCACGGCTCGCGCCCGGCCGCCGTGGAGCCCTCCTCCTCGAGCTCGCGCGGCGAATCCGGGACTGCGCCGGCGACCTGAGCCGGGTCGAGTCCGTCGACACCGGCAAACCCCTCGCCCAGGCCCGTGCCGACGTCGAGGTCGCCGCCCAGTACTTCGAGTTCTACGGCGGGTACGCCGACAAGCTGTACGGCGAGACCATCCCGCTCGGCGAGGACGACTTCGGGATGACCTTCCGCGAGCCGGTCGGCGTGACCGGCCACATCATCCCCTGGAACTACCCGATCCAGATCGGCTCTCGCACGATCGCCCCCAGCCTGATGGCGGGAAACACGTGCGTGGTGAAGCCTGCCGAGGAGGCACCGCTGAGCGCCGTCGCCCTCGGCGTCCTGGCCCTGGAGGCCGGGCTCCCCGCGGGCGTTCTCAACGTGGTGCCGGGTGACGGCGAGCTGGCGGGTGCGTTTCTCTCCGCGAGCGACGGCATCGACCACCTCTCCTTCACCGGCGGGCTGGCCACCGGACGCCTGGTGATGGGTGCCGCCGCGCGGAACGTCAAACCCGTGACCCTCGAGCTGGGGGGCAAGTCGGCGAGCATCGTCCTCGACGACGCCGACCTGGACCGGGCCGCCGAGGTGCTGACCCGGGCGATCGTCCAGAACGCCGGCCAGACCTGCTCGGCCGGGTCCCGCATCATCGCCCAGGCGGCCATCCACGACGAGCTCGTCGCCCGGCTGGAGCACGCGTTCTCGCGGATCTCCATCGGCCACGGGCTCGCCGACCCGGACATGGGACCGCTGATCAGCGCGGTGCAGCGCAGGCGCGTCCTCGACTACCTCGGGATCGCCGAGGGCGAGGGCGGGGTCCTGCTGAGCGGCGGCGGCGACGACCCCCGGCTGCGCGGGTACGAGGCCGGTCATTTCGTGGCCCCCGCCCTCGTCACCGGCGTGGCTCCGGCGATGCGCGTGGCCCGCGAGGAGATCTTCGGCCCGGTCCTCTGCGTCCTCCGCGCCGCCGACGACGCCGAGGCGCTGCGCATCGCCGAGGACTCCCCGTTCGGGCTGGTGGCGTCGGTGTGGTCGGCGAACGTCGACCGGGCCCTCGGCCTCGCCCGCAACCTCCGCGTCGGCCAGGCGTACGTGAACTCCTACGGCGCCGCCGGCAACGTCACGCTCCCCTTCGGCGGAACCCGGCACTCCGGCTTCGGCCGCGAGAAGGGCCTCGAGGCGGTGCGCGAGTACACCCAGGTCAAGACCATCGCGGTGCACGTGAGCCCTCGGTAGCCCTGCCCGCGGAGAGGGGAGCCGGGAATCCGGCTCCCCCTCCCCCTCCCCTCCTGAAGCTCCTCAGGCGACCCGCAGCACCGGCTTCAGCGCCGCACCGCTGAGCGACGCCTCCGCGGCCTCGTTGATCTCCGAGAGCGGGAACTCGGTCACCAGGCGGTCCAGGGGGAAGCGACCCTGCCGGTGGAGCTCGACGAGCTGCGGGATGAAGATGTCCGGAACGCTGTCGCCCTCGATCACCCCGCGCACGGTGCGACCGAACAGGACGGTGTTCATGTCGAGCGTGACCTCGGTCCCGAGCGCCGCGGCGCCGATCAGCCCGCAGACCCCGCGAAGCGCGAGGCAGTCGACGGCCGCACGGAAGACCTTCGGCGAGGCGGTGGTCTCGAGCGAGAAGTCGACCCCGCCGCCGGTGAGGTCACGGATCGCCTCGACGCTGTCGGCCGCGGTCGGGTCGATGGTGTGGGTCGCGCCCAGGTCGCGAGCGAGCGCGAGACGGCCGGGCTTGAGGTCCACCGCGATGATGGTGGTGCAGCCGGCCACCCTGGCGGCCATCAGCGAGCTCATCCCCACCGAGCCCACGCCGAAGACCGCGATGCTCGTCCCCGCCCTGGGGTGGAGCCCGTTGAGCACCGCGCCGGCGCCGGTCTGGATGCCGCAGCCCAGCGGACCGAGCAGCTCGAGCGGCGCGTCGTCGGGCACCTTGACGACGTTGCGCTCATAGGCGAGGGCGTGGGTGGCGAACGAGGACTGGCCGAAGAAATGCCCGTGGATCGGCCCGTTGGCCGTGTGCATCCCGGACGAGCCGTCCGAGCGGAAGCCGCTGAAGTTGAGGTCGTAGAGGGTGGCGCAGTAGGTCGGCGCTCCCTGCAGGCACGCCTTGCAGGTGCCGCAGGAGACGAAGGTGATGACCACGTGGTCGCCGGGGCTGACCTTGCGCACCCGGGCGCCGACGCGCTCGACGATGCCCGCGCCCTCGTGGCCGAACACCGCGGGCAGCGGCACCGGGTACCACTGGTCGCGGCAGATCATGTCCGTGTGGCAGACCCCCGTGGCCACGATGCGGACGAGGACCTCGTCCTCGCGTGGCTCGTCGAGCTGTGCCTGCTCGATGTGGAATGGCTCGCCCTTCGCCGTGACGACGGCGGCCATGACGTCGACCATCGACCATCCTCCCGCATTCCCTGGAACCGTGCTGACACGCTCTCCCGAGCGTCAACGTCTAGATCGGCACCGCGACCTGCGTCCCCGACGGCACAAAGGCGTCGAAGTACACGTTCCTCTCGCGGATCCCCCGCGCGACCAGCACCGGGATGGTGGCCTCGATCATCGCGGGAGGTCCGCAGAGGTAGGCGTCGTGCTCGCGCAGATCCGGCGCGGTGGCGACGAGCAGGTCGTGCACGAAGCCCCGCGCCCCCTCCCACGCGCTGTCCTCGGGCTCGTGCGACAGCACCGGCACGAACCGGAAGCCGGGCAGGCGGCGGCCGAGCGCGGTCACGCGGTCGAGGAAGCACAGGTCCTGGCGGGTGCGCGCACCGTGGTACAGGATCACCGCGCGCTCCGCACCCCGCTCCGCCTGGTCGGCGATCATCGAGAGGATGGGGGCGAGCCCCGACCCACCGGCGACCATCACCATGGGGCGGTGGGAGAGCCGGACCCGGAACATGCCGAGCGGCCCGTGGAGGGTCACGCGGTCGCCGATCCTCGCCTCGCGCTCGAGGTATCCGGAGAACAGGCCGCCGGGCAGCAGCCGCACCAGCAGCTGCACGACACCGCTGCGCGACGGCGGGTTCATCATCGAGAAGGCGCGGACCTCCGGCGTCCCCGGGACCTCGACGTTGACGAACTGGCCGGCGGAGAACGCCATCTCGGGCGGGTCCACCAGCCGCAG
>DASXNK010000202.1 GCA_036495095.1 Candidatus Dormiibacterota bacterium
GCTCGGCCCCGGCGAGGGCCATGGTGGCGCCGGGGCGCCCGCCGCCGCGCACCCCGGCGGGGCCGGCGACGGTGCCGTCGGGGAGCACGCAGCGGCGCGCGCCGGCGGCGAGGGCGGCGCGGGCGGCGCCGAGGTCGGCGACCAGCACCACCCCGTCGAGGCAATGGGCGAGGGCGCCGGCGGCACCGGCAGAGGCGTCGACAGCGTCGATGGCGCGGCGGGCGGCGTGCGGTGCGGAGATCGCGGGGGGCACCGCGAGGCCGGTGGCGAGCACCTCCTCGCGCAGCTCCTGGCCGGCGAGGAGCGCCCGGGCGGCGTCGAGGTCGGCGACCAGCCAGGCGGCGAGGTGCGGCTCCAGGGCCGCCTCCACCGCGGCCTCGTCGGCGGCGTCGAGGACGCGCACCCGCTCGACCAGGCGGACGGCCTCGAGCCGGCCCGCCCGCACCGCGGCGGCCACCGCGCCGCCGCCGAGGGCACCCTCGAGCCGGCCCCGCACCGCCGCGGCGCGGGCGGCGGTCTCGCGCACCGCGGTGTGGGCCGCGGTCTCGGCCGACCGTGCCGCGGTCGCCAGCTCGCGGGCGTCCGACACCTCGGCACGGACCACGCCGAGCGCCGCCTCGGCCGCCGCCGCGGCGCCCGCCAGCCCGGCGGCCCGCTCCGACGCCGTGCGCGCCTCCCCCGCCAGCGCCGCCGCGTGATCGCGGGCGTGCGCCGCCTCGGCGACCAGGCCGGCGGCGGTCTCCTCGAGCAGCCCGGCGCGCATGCCGTGGTCGCGGGCGGCGGTGGCCGCGGTGGCGTGGCGCCGCTGCGCCGCGGCCAGCTCGCGCTCGGCGGCGGCGAGCTCGCGGCCGGCGGCGTCGGCGGCGCCCGCCGCCGCGCCGTGGGCGGCGCGGGTGACCGCGAGCCGCCCGTCGAGCTCGGCGAGGAGCCGCCCGGCCGCCGCCTCGCCCTCCGCCAGCTCCTCGATCAGCCCGCCCTGGACCGCGGCGTCGGCGGTTGCGGCGGCCCACTCGGCGCCGGCCGCGGCCCTGGCGACCCCGGCGGCGGCGGCGCCGTCCGCCCAGCGACGCAGGTCGCCGGCGGCGCGCTCGGCGGCGAGGCGAGTCTGCTCGAGCCGCTCGGCGGCGGCGCGCTGCGCCGCCCGGGCCGCCGCCAGGCGCTCGCCCTCGGCCTCGAGCCGGGTGGCGAACCCGGCCTCGGCCTCGCGAGCCGCCTCGGCGCGGGCCAGGGCGGCGGTCACCCGGGCACGGGCACGCCGCGCCTGGGCACGGGCCGCCCGCCACGCCTCGCGCGCCAGGCTGCCCCGCAGCTCGCCCAGACGGGCGACCAGCCGGCGCTGCTCCAGCGCCGCCTCGACCTGCGACTCGAGCTCGGCGAGGCGCGGCTCGGCCTCGGCGAGCAGGTCGGTGAGCCGGAGCAGCCGGGTCTCGGTCGCGGCCACCCGGCCGATCGCGTCCTCGCGGGCGGCGCGCAGCCCGCGCACCCCGGCGGCCTCCTCGACCAGGCTGCGGCGCTGCGCCGGGGTGGCCTCGATCACCCCGTCGACGTCGTTCTGGGCGACCACCGAATAGCCGTTCTGGGTGAGGCCGGTGGCGGTGAGCAGGCGCTCGAGGTCGCGCAGCCGCACCCGGGAGCCGTTGAGCCGGTACTCGCTGTCGCCGTTGCGCGTCACCCGGCGGGAGATCGAGACCTCGGTGTCGTCGACCGGCAGCCGGCCGTCCTGGTTGTCGAGGACGAGCTCCACCTGGGCCATCCCCATCGGCGACCGCCCGGCCCCGCCGGAGTAGATCACCTCGTCCATGCGGGCGCCGCGCAGCTCGCGGGCGTTGGTCTCGCCCAGCGCCCAGCGGATGGCGTCGACCAGGTTGCTCTTCCCGCTGCCGTTGGGCCCCACCACCGCGGTGACCCCGGGGTCGAGGGCGGCCTCGGTCCGGGTCGCGAACGTCTTGAACCCGCTCAACCGGACGCGGCACAACCTCATCCGGTCGATTCTCCGGTGGCGGCCGGGTGGCCGTCAACCGGGGGTCCCCACATGCTGGGCCCGCGAGGCGGGCGGAACACAAGATGTGGGGGACCAGCCCTCACTCGGCCGGAGGTCCCGGATCGCCGGAGGAGGATGGGCGGCGGCGTGGGCGCCGCGCCCGGGGGGCGCTCGCGGTCGCCGGCGCGGCGGGTTCGGACGCCGGCACCCGCGGTGCCTCGGGAGCGGCATCGGCGGCGGCCGCGGCGGGCGCGGCGGGGCGGCGGCGCGGACGCCGGGCCGGAGCGGTCGCGGGGGCGGCCGCCTCGACGGGTGCGGGGGCGACCTCCGCCTCCGGAGCCTCCGCCGCCGGCGGGGACGAGGGCTCGCCGGCGCGGCGGCGGGGACGGCGGGCGCGCGGCGCCGGCGTGGCGGCGGCGGGCGTCGCCGGCTCCGGCGCGGGCTCGACCGCAGCCACCGCGGCCACCGGCGTCTCCTCGGTGGTGGCGGCTGCCGCCGGCGCCGGCCGGCGGCGGGGGCGCCGGGCCCGGCCGGTTGCGGGCGCCGCGGCGGGCTCCACGACCTC